>JBHEKU010000158.1:0-29043 GCA_041859205.1 Ignavibacteria bacterium
CGATTTTATCAAAAGTGACCAGAATATTTTAAGAATTGGTTTCGAAAAGGTTGGCTTTGAGTTTCAAGCAAGAGAAATATTAGCAAATTCTATTGCAAAATGCTTATTAAATAAAGCAAGAGTAAATACGTTTAAAGAAAACCCACTGATAATTTTTGTTGATGAAGCTCATCAATATCTAAAGAAGATAATTTCAAAAACGGATGAATCTACTTTTAATTCGTTGCCACAATTAAATGCATTCGATTTAATTGCAAAAGAATGTAGGAAATATGGACTATTTTTATGTTTAGCTACACAAATGCCGAGAGATATTCCAATAGGGACATTGAGTCAAATGGGAACATTTATTGTGCATAGAATAATAAATCCACACGATAAAGATGCAGTCGAACACGCCTGCGCAACTGCAAATAAAAATAGTTTATCTTTTTTACCTATATTAGGAGAGGGTGAAGCAATATTAATGGGAGTAGATTTTCCCATGCCAGTAATTATGAAAATTAATAAACCTATCATTGAACCTGATTCAAGAACTCCAAAATTCTCTAAATCAAAATAATTTGAACTGCGATTCTTTTATTAATATACTTTGATATGGAATTAATTGGTAGCGACTACAAATCATTGCTGCAAGGAATGTGGTTTAATTTATAACCTTAAATCCTAAAAATTATTTGCAATGTCCGGCAATTTCAGAAGAGCTTAAAATTCAACATTGATGTGTTAGCAAATTTATGGAAATTGGGATAGCTTAGGATAACTTAGGGAAAAAAAAACTGTAAAAACTTTACTTATTTCTTACATTCGAACTTTTGTATTTGATTTGTAATCAGCAGGTCGGGGGTTCAAGTCCCTCTGCCAGCTCAAGATAAACCCCTCAAGAACACATTCTTGAGGGGTTTTTTATTTTAGTGCTCTAGGTTTTCCACTTTTCTGGGGACGATGTGGGGACGATTTTAAACGAAATAATAACAATAATGTTCTATTAACTCTTACATATAAATTTAAATTTTACTCACAAATTAATAGATAAAGCTTGTTTACCTCTTTCGAGCAAATCATGGTAGGTTAATACTTCTATTCCATGTAAAGAGTGATTCATTTTTCTCAGACCTTCTTTTTTAACGCTATCCCATTCACTGCTATTTCCAATTAAAATATATGCTCTAGGCTTTAACATACTGACATCAAACTGATATTCAGTTTTAATATTTCGCTCAATCTCAAGCCGCAACCTATCAATTTCACATAAGTAATTAACTACTTGCCCTATAGCAACATTAGTTTCACTTGACCATTTCCATGATCCTTTATGACTAATATCAGAAATTATTACTTCATCATCAGGTAATTTAATTTCCAAGACATCTACAAAACCGTCTAAGGTAGGAAATAAATAGTCAGGCATAATTCCGGAAATATTGATCTTAGTTTTTTCTATTGGCTTATTATATCGTGTACCAAAAAGCCAATTATTTCTATAGATCCATTTTTGCCATGAATCACTACCTGTGGTTTCTGAAAAATCTCCTTTCAGTAACCTACTCTCTAATTCAGTTACAATTTTTTGTTTTGTATCCTGAATTTTTGCATAAGTTAATTTTGTAACTAAATCTGGATTTAATTCTTCAAGATTTTTCCACACTTCTTCATCATATCCTGCATCAATAATCTTTTTAATTATTTCGGCTTTATTTTCATCTGTAATAATAACCGAATCAGGGTTTACAACTGCATACTTATTTTCACCATATTCAATTCCTTTTTCTCTTAAAATTTTTGCTAGTTTTAAAATTGCTCTGTATAAATTACTAACTGTCTCTGTATTAACTTCTAAGTTTATAGATTCATTTTTTCCTAATGTTCTGATATCAATTGACTTGTCAGAAACCCAAACATCATCTTTAGATTCTCTTCGCTGCCTAATTAATTTACCCCTAATTCCCTTTTTATGAATTTGAGCCTGAAAAACAAGACGTGACATTATTTCCTCACATAAAATAAAGTCCTCGCCGATTTCGGCAATTCCTTTACCAACACTTTTAGTTGTAATTATATCATTTTCCATTTAATTAATTCTTTTCATTCTTAATATCATGTAGCATGATAGGTTAAAATAAATCAATTCAGTTTGACATAAGTTGCAAGTCCAAAGACTGCCTGATTAAAAACATTATATAATCAATCTCAGTTGAATTAGATAATCCAACCTCAACATCGCCATTCCCCCATCTTCCTTTCTCTGTTATATCCTTTGCTATACCTCTTGGATCGTTTATCTCAGAAAATTTCATATTTAAAGATAATCTCAATCTGTTTTTCTGCGGAACTATATCAACGAAGTTAGTTTTTAGCTTAAAGGCAATATAGAGCTTCATGTATTCTTCTTTAACATCAGTAGAAAGATTTTTAATTTCTGTGCTTAATAATTCATAAAGACTCAACATTTCTCCAGTTAAATACTGATAGTCTTCTAGAGAATAGTCGTTAAGCGTAGACTCTGTTTTACGATATTTCTCTAAAACATCTTCTGCTACTTTTGGTAATGACCAAATTGTTAATGCGTCCTTTCCTAACATCCCTGCCCTATTTATTATTTCAGTCTCATCCCACTTTTCCAAAGTCATTAAATATTTGTTCATTCTAACATTACTGTTACCAAATCCGATTTGCTTTTTTTCTTGAAAAGACTTGTTGCTCATGTCAGAGTTATATCCGGTAAAAGTTAAGTTTCCAATTGTATGAAGATATTTTTCTTGAACATCTTTAAAATCAGATCCAAGCATACTCTTCCATTCAGAAGTAAGAGTTTGAGGCATGATATGTTCAATAGAAAGATTTTGCATTTCAACACGTTCTTTGTTACCAAAGTGTTCAATCTTTTCAAGTAAATACTGGCAATTCCGTAAAGAGTAAACTTCTTTATTTTGTAACTCATCAAAGAACTCCCCGTCTTTAGGAAATCTTCTATAGCCATCTTTTAGCAATAAAACTGCTTTAAAACTTTCCAAATAACTTTTATTATCTATCTCCGAATAAAGTGAAGCAAAAGTTTTATTTAAAGAGTTAGTAGGTATACCGCAAATTACTCTTCTGAATACATATCCTTCAATCAATTTTAATAGTTCTATAAATTCTACTTTTGTTAAAACATTTTGCTTGAAATCATTATAGACCTGCATCAAGAATGGATAAGCCGTTTCTACTCGTAATGTTTTAATATTATTGATTACTTCATGAATTTCGAAATCCTGTTCAGATCCGAAATCAAGACAAGCGTAATACTTTGCATAGGTATGTAAATCTTCGGTTATGCTGTTTATCTCTTGACCACTGTCAATCATGTATCTCTTAAACGCCTCATATACATTAGAAATATTCGGGATTGCATTTAATTTCAAAGTAAGATATGCACGAACAAAATAATCGAATTTACTCTCAGCCTTATTATCAACAAACAATCTTTCCATTGGTAACCAGACTTTCTCGTACAATTCTCTCTGCTGTTCATCTTCAAGACCCATTAGAATAAAATTTCTAATCAAATCAGACTGAGATAAATCCAAACCAGTGGAATTCAAACTCTCAAAAATTAATTGAGGATTATCGTTTTTTCTATCAAGAATAATATCAACTACAATTAACTTCTTTATGCCCACCATAATTCTATCTAAGTCGTCTTTTCTTTTTTCAATTCTTTCATAAAAGAAAAGATAATTTTGGTACATCCTAGAAATCCTTTCATTATCTAAAAGCTCACGATTAAATAAAATTTTCTCGTAAACTTCCTTGTCATATTTTGTTAACTTTAATTTAACCTTATCTACATCATTTTTTGCGTACTGGTTAATCAAAAATGAATTTACAATTTCTTCTTCATTTTGATCATTAATTTTAGTAACTCTCGCTAATGCGATTAGCAGTAGTGATAAGGTAGTTAGTCTTTGCTGTCCATCGATAACCAAGGATTTAGGAACGTCGGTTATGTTATACAAACCCTCTCTAACATACACTATTGATCCAATAAAATGAGCGTTGACATCATCATTTATAGATATTCTAATAATATCGTCCCATAGCTGATTACATTGTATTGATGTCCAGCTATATGTTCGCTGATAAATAGGTATTACAAACTGTTGTTTTTGTCCCAAAAACTCAGTAAAATGTGTTTCGTTTGCTTTCATAAACTTTAGAGTGAATTGAGAAATTAAACTCTTATAAAAATAAAATCAAGTTATACTAACCAAACCTATTATTTATATCATATCGCACTTATCAAATTTAATTAAGAGGGTGCTTCATCATCTGCTCCCGTAAGTGTTGAACACTAGCTCCAAGATAAATAGTCGTGGTTTTAATATCTGTATGACCAAGAACTTTAGAAAGTGAGAACAAATCACAGCCCCCCTCAAGCATGAGTGTTGCAAATGTATGACGTAGTTTGTGAGCCGTAAATTTAATGCCGGAACAAGCACTGATTTTATTGATCAATCTTTTAAATCCGCTATCAGTAAATCCTATGTTGTAAGTATATGAAGCAAAAAATTCAGGGCAAGTTTTATATTCTTTATTTCTGACTTCAACATACTGCCGTAATGCTTCTGCCAATAGGTAATTCATAGGAATAATCCTGTCTTTACTACCCTTCCCCTGCCTAATAAACACCGTTAAATTTTCTATATCCACATCTGTATATTTCAAATTAAGTAATTCCTGCTTGCGAATTCCCGTATAGACTAACGTTGCGAATATCGCATAATTTCTTAGTCGTAAAAATTTATTCTGATAAGGATAGTTTTTAATAATCTCAAGTATTCGCTCGGCATCTTGTTTGGTTAATCCTTGCGGGAGTCTTTTTTCAAGTTTCGGAAGTTCCATACTGTCAGTCGGATTGCTCTGCATGTAACCTTCTTTTATACACCATCGAAAAAATACCCGTAATGTTTTGTGATAATTCAAGTAAGTGTTAGTAGACCAATTGAGAGATGATCTGCCGTGATAGAAAAGACTTCTGACGTTATCAAGGTTTACTTCCTCAATTTCACTTATCTGTGCCTGCTTGTAATAGAATCGTATAATCTGTTTGTATCTTTGAATAGTCCGAGGGGAATAGTTTTTTTCATAACGGGAATAATCGAAGAACTTTTGACAAAGAGTTTGTATAAACATAAAAGACACTTACAATAGCTTGCAGTGCCTTTCAAATGGACTTCTGATTTAATGAATTATTGTTTTCGAGGACAGAATACTTAGATGGTAGGATGACCTATTCCTTGAAAAGTTATCCACAGATAAGTAGACCTGTTTTTTTCAAGATAGACCGAAAATCTGTCAAAAATATCATTCTCACTAATAAAGACAGGCTAAATAAAAAGTCAAGTTAAGACCTGTTCTTTAAAAGCTTTTAGACCATCCTATTTTCTACGAAACCCGTTGTATTTATTGACTAAAATGGGTTTTTCGACCTTTATACGTAGGGTTGGAGGATGACCTATTTACTGACGATTCCGGAGTAGGTTCAAGACCATGTTGAAAGGCGTGGCGGGGCTATTGGGTTATTAAAATGTACACATAAAGTATACAACATTTGAGGGATTTTTCAACTCGACAAAAATTGATTTTTATCCGAAGTAATAATTATAAGAGACTCGAAAGCTTTTTATATAATGACATCGGATTATTATCTTCTAAAATAATATCAAATTTATCTTTATACCTTTTTTCATTTTTGGCATTTAACAACTTTTCTTTTATAAAATCATTATCCGGTGAGAATCGCTCCGTAATTCTTTTTTCTAATTCTTCCTCAGTTTGAAAATCTACAAAACAAATTTTTACTTCGTCAAAGTCTTTTTTTAATGAAAGGGCTATATTTGTTGTAGCAAGAATTATGTATTTATCTTCTGAAATAATTGAATCTTTAATATTTGAAGCATACCCATAAACATGTTCAAACGGAAAATCCCAATAACCCTTAGTGAAGTTTTCGCTTAAATCTATTAATTCCTTCTTTGACCTAAAATAATATTCTATACCTTCAGTTTCATTTTCGTTGGTTCGAATTTTTCGTGATGTATATGGAACAACTCTTTTAAAATTATTCTCTTTAACAAATCGTTCTATTAAGATCGATTTTCCAACCGAAGAGGGACCTGAAATTGTATGCAGCATACTATTGAATTAGTTGAGATACAGTTGTTTTAAGTATTGAATCTAGTTTTAAATCGTATTGTTTTTCTCCTATTTTTTCAAATCCCAATTTGAGATAAAAAGGTTCTGCATTTTCAAAATTGTAACTATTTGTTGATTTGATTGGAGTTGATACAATTATACCGGATGATTTATTTTCAGGATAAATCTTATAAAATTCTTGGCATGTATACTTAATCATTTTTGATCCAATTCCTCTAAATCTATATTCAGGTAACACTGCAATTCTATGTAAATATAAAAAATTATCATTTTCTAGTATTTGAGTTTGATTATTAATAAATGCAAAACATGCCCCAATGAATTTATTATCATTAGTACATACTGAACTAAGTTTCCATTTATCTTTGAATATTCTCTCCGAATCTTCTTCTTTTAGAAGATCTTTTTCGGTCCAGTTTTGGAAAGGTATTAAATTGTGAAGTTCAAGTAACTCATCAATATTTTGCTCAGCCACTTCTTTCGTTAAAGTATAAACTTTCATTCTAAAATAGAGATAATTGATTTGGTTTAATAATTGTCTTCAGGTCACTAAATTTTAAGGCTATTAAATTAGGTTCAGTATGCTTATCAAAAAAAGTTGCTTTTATTTCTGATTGACTCCAATTTGTCATTCCTAAAACAGTATCAAGGTTTTTTTGCTGACATTCCTCGCCATATTTAGCCCAAATCCCATTTGCACCGATATCTATTGCTGGTTGAACATCTTTTAAAATGCTATCACCAATTATATATGTATTTTCCGGTGATACACCAAATTCTTCCATAATTTTTAAATAACCATAGGGATTGGGTTTAAGCTGTTTTTTAGGAAGTACCCATCGTTTTTTTATCTTGGTTGATTGATATTTTTTACTGATTTTATTTTGATGAATTAATTCTGTGTATTCATCATCTGGTAAATGTAAATCCTCTCTTGCAGCAAGTCCAATAAAATATTTATCAATAAATAATTGTTTTAATCTAATTTCTGCGTTATAGAAAGGTGCATTTGACATACCAACAATTATTACGCCACGTTTTTTTAACTCATATAAAGTCTCAGTTACAGAGTCATACGGTTTAAGATTTTTTTGTCTTGCTCTTCTAAATACCGCTCGAGCTAATTCTATTAAATTTAATATATCTTCTTTTGTAAAAGTTTGTAGACATTCTAACTCTTGTACAGCAAATCCATATTCTAATGATTCTCTTTTTAAAAAAACCTCCTTAAAATTATTAAGTAGTATTTCCTCTTCAATCTTAGTCTCACGGGATAGTGCATGTACCATACCTCGAAAACTTGGCCCGAAATAATCTATCAAATTATATAATGTGTTGTCTAAATCTGTTATTAGTAATTTTTGCATAAAAAAAATTTTACTTTTGAATATCAACATAATAATTTTTTTCATCTCTTCCAGAAATATACCATAGGGAAAAAGTTAAAGTAATCCCAGTAAATATCCATAAAAAAAAGTAACTTTGGTGATAAGTATTTTCAAAAAATAATTTTAAACTAAGACCGAATAAACCAGCCTGAATGACTCCCAAAATACCCTTTAGTAAATTCTGTTTTTTCTTTTTTGCTTTTTCGGATTTTGCAAAGGCAGATAAAATATCATTTGAATTACCCGAAGATCTATGTTCATAAGATGTCAAAAAAAATTTGAATCTGCTTAACCCTTCATCGTCAATACCCTTAACTGAATTAATTAATTCATTTAAAGTTTTCTCATTAATATTCCGATAGTCGCTTCTTATTGCTTTAAAAACCTGATCTCTCCACCAAAACGATGGACCGCCATCATCATTTTGGTAATTGCTTACAAATTTACCGATTCCAAATTCACCTTCTGGGAGTGAAGATAAATCTGTAACAATAACCTGACACATATGAAGCAAAGGATGTATTTTAAATGTATGATTTCCATGATTTTTTATTATCATGGGGCAATGCCCATACCACCCGGGATTTATAAAATCAGTTGAACAGAAGACACTAATTCCTAAACGCGCAAAAGAACTTTTAGCTACAATTTTACCAGCATAATTCTTTGGAATTTTGAAAGACTCGAAAGTTCTACCTAATAATAACTCACCCGGTTTTAATGTTATGGTTTCATCAAAATTAATCTCAATTCGCTTCCATTCTCCTCTTGGAAAAAACTCATGTTCTTCTTTCTTTCCTAGGTCTATATGTCTGTATACTTTCTTTTGCCTCCAAAAAATATTCGAAATTCTAAGATCAATAGAACAAAGTTGAACTTGGTTTTCAGGATCAAACGGATAATCTTGACTTGTTACTGAAAACTCCATATCCGGCAAAATTACATTTAATTCATTATTTGATAAGTACATTCTTCAATTAATTAATAAAATTGTTTTATATTGGAAAAAAATATTTTAAACTACTTTTTAAACCATTTGAGATTTTAAAATTTCATCTAAAATTTAGAACATCACTGTAATGGATTGGTTACAATTGAGTTGGAAACCTAAGGTTGTGCGTAGAAATAAGAGTAATTTCTCAACTAAATCTATAAAATCTGTTCTCATCACTAAAGTGTTTGTGATTATTGAAATCTTAATATTATGCAAATTACGAATTATGAATTAAAAAACAAACTAATTTTTGAAATACTTACTGAAATCAATTTTTTTGTAATGAAATATCTATGAGTAGATTTTAGGGATAGTACATTCTTAGTGCGCCCTGCAGGAGTCGAACCTGCAACCATTAGTTTAAAAGCTTTTAGACATCTTATTTTTTACAAAAACGCTTGAATTTATTGGTTCGAATGGGTTTTTCGACTTTTGAAAAGCAATGCAGACTATGAATTATTAAGTTGCACGTATAGTATAGTTCTGATTGAAGGATTTTTCAAGTTGTTCCAAATATGTAGTACATTCATAATACCTAATAATATTTCTTCTAAGGTTCATAAATAGGGATTTTAGCAAATTCTTCCTCACTACTTGCTTCTTTAGAGTGTTTAATTGCATTTCGTATCAGTCCTAATTTTTCTTTATTGATAATTTTTAAAATTACCCTGTCTTTAGTAGTTTCTATTGTATCCAATGATATTAGGTTTGCTCTGATTAATGACAAATAATCACCTCTAGTGAGTTGATTTTTTGTAAAACTGGCTAAATCAAATATTGAAGAAGGTATTCCTAACTCAAGTCTAATAAATAATTTATTAAATCGTTTACTTAAATCTAAACCTTTATGAAGAAATTCTGCTATTGAACATGTCGCTTGAAGCATATCTTTAGTTCTAGAACTTGCACTTCTAATTGGACCAGCAGCACCATCAAATAATCCTCCATGTCGCCTTAAAATTGTCTCCATTTCTCCTATAGTATTATTAGTTATCCAAAGTAAGCAAGCTACTGCTTTTTTCAATCTTGCGGCTTCTGAACATTCATCTTTAGAATATGTTTGCAATTGGTTTAATACATGACGTGAAACATTTTGATTTTCTAATTCACTTCGCCAACTGATAGTTTCTTTCCTAAATCCTCTTTTATTTAATGGAAAGTATATTGAATCTGCTTCAACAGTATGTTGAATAGCAGTCAGCAGAGTTATATCATTAATCTCTTCTTTACCCAGCGGTCTTAAGGCCTCTATCAATCTGGTAACTGATTCAACTTCTAGTCCACAATGGCCAGTTATCCATCCTAACTCAGTTAATTGATACTTGTCTACTTTCCGCAAAATTAAATTATGACTTTCTAGATTATTTAAAGCTTGGATCAGTTTATTTCTATCCCATTTCCAAGTACCAGAAATTATTTTCTGTTGATATGCACCAAAGCTACCCTCAAGAAAATCTATTAAATCATCTGAGGTCATGCTAACATTTTTTGTTATATCTCCTTTCCTACTTTTAGCAGAAGTTAACACTTTTATTATTAGAGATCTAGGATCAGTCGAACCATCAAGAAACTTGGATGTCAAATCTTCTGGCGTTCCCAAAATATAATCTTTCCAATATGATATTTCATCTTTCGGAGAAAGAGCTATTAAATATGATGCGCCTCTATTGGCAAAACCTAACCTTCCTGCACGACCTATCATATTTTTATACTCTGCAATTGAGTATGGTTGAGGTGGAATTCCTGGGTGCTCAAGTCCAGCGATAATTACTGCTTCAGCAGGTGTATTAACTCCCATTGCTAAAGTTGTAGTTGCAGATATTACTCTTATTTCGCTGTTTGGTTGTCGGAAAGATTCTTCAATAATAAGCCGTTCTTCCTGTCCTAAATGTGATATGTGTATTGCAACTCCTCCACTTAAAGCCTGTCGTAAAGCTTCAGTAGCAATGGATGTATCGCCTACTGGTAGACTATCTAAAACAGATTGGGCAGGTTTTAAACCTAAGCTATTAGATAAATAAACTCCTGCTCCTCTTGCTTCACCCGTAGTTTCTCTAAATAAAATTACCTGTTTTCCCTCTGAAACGAGTTTTTTGACAAGGGGAATAATAAATTCCTGACTTCCTCCATTTCTTATTTCGCGATGTACAAAATTCTGAATAACATTCACTGTTTGGTCGTCAGATTTAATATACTTATTCGTTCCGGTATAGTTAATAATTCCTTCGTCCAATGGAACCGGCCTATCTAATTTTTTCAATAATCCACCATCTAACCACCTTTCTAAACCGTTAGTATCTCCAATGACAGCTGACAATGCTATTGTTTGAGGTTCAATTCCGTGTTTGCGTCTGATTCTCAATAGCGTTAAGATGAACTCTAAATTAGCCCCCCTGTTTTTATCTGCAATCATTTGAACTTCATCTACAACAATAGTTCCGATCTGTTCCAATACATGTGGATTGCCTAATGCTAAAGCTGTAAATTTTTCATACGTCATTAGGCAAACATCATATTGTCCTCGTAATAAAAGAGGAACTTCATCAGAGGTATCTCCTGTTGCTCTAATTGTACGAAATCCAAAATTACCATAAATAGAGGAAAAATATTTGAATTTGTCATTAACTAATGCTTTTAATGGGAATAAAAATATAGCGCGCTTGCGTTCAAACAATCCTTTTAATGCTGCAAGTTCTCCTATCATTGTTTTACCTGAAGAAGTTGGAGCTGAGACAATTAAGTGATTCCCTTTAAAAAGACCATACTTATTAATCGATTCCAATTGTAGTTGATTTAAAGTCGGAATCGAATTGGACCAAATATTTATTAATGAAATCGGAAAACCATACACAGATAAGCTATGTAAGTCAGATGTCACTTCAGCTTTCGATTCTTCCGGAAATTCTTCAATATACTGTTCGCCTTTTAAGAAAATTGGGAAATGGAAAGCTTTATCGATTTTTCCACGTAAATTTGGATGTTGCTCTTTTCCAATACTTGCCGCAGAAGCCGTAACTTTGCTATTTACATAATCCAGCAAACGATAAAGAGGTATTTTTCCAGAATCGATTACTTCTTTAGCCCCAATAAATCCTTGAATTAAATGATAAGTGAAAAATCCATGACCAAGTCGGGAATTTTCCCATGCTGGTTCATTCGATGATGAAGCTGTGATAATGATACGACCTTCGCCTGAGAGTTGGTCAAGAATGTTCTCTGTGGATTCAATTGATTTAGGTTTGTTTTCAATGTGAAGAACTTTTGACCCGATGCCTCCAGAAAAGCAACAATCAAGGATAAGGATTAATTTTTTTGAAGGTATTTTTTTAAACTTACTTAACAATTCTTTTAAAGGGATTGCTGTTTTAGATAACAAATCACAGTCTGCATCATATGATATCAACTCATGACTTTCACTACCATGTCCCGAGTAATAAACTACAACAATATCATCTTCTTGAACCTTTTCTAATTTTTTAAATTCAGTATAAATATTTACACGTGTAGCATTTTGATCTAATAGGAGTGTACTTTCTCCTTCCACATTATCAGCAAATAAAGCATACAGAGCACGTGCATCATTGCAAGCACAATTAAGCCAGCTAATGCTTGAAGACTTGTATCTATCAATTCCTATGAATAATCCCCTAAACTTCATTTAAAATAAATAAATTAAATTATTTGTTTAAAATTTTATATGCTTCTTTTTCAGCTTTTTCTTTTGTTTCAAAAACTAAATAACAATCAAACTTTTTATCTTTGGATTTAATATTTAACATAAATGGGTTTTCGGGATTTGGAACTTCTGTAACTGTTACAGAAACTACATATGATGGCTTTATACTGACTGATTTCCCAAGGCCATTTAAAGTTACAAATTCTTCCATAATAGTGAGAATTGTTTTTAATTAATTCAAATTAAAAATTTTATCAGTTTGCTTATTTAAGTCAATATTTGAAAATCTTTGACAAGAAATACAAATTTTTTCTCAATTAGACTTGCAAAATCTGAATTCGTAGAATTCTTTTGAAAAGTGTAGAGTTTTGAAAATATCTATAATTTCTTTGAAATTAGTTTTAAAAAAATCTTGAATCTGAATATTGGCATCGAGTGAAATAATTTTATCTAAAACATTCTTTGCTTTTTAAATTCTATAAAATCTTTCTTCATTAGATTGTAAACATTTTTTGGTAGATTCCTTCGTCATCTGTACTTGCTCCAATAAATATGATTCTTCAATTCATTTTTTAATGAATTAATATAATTAATTACATTAGAAAAGTTTAAAGAAATATCTTCAATTGAATCATTTTCTAAAAGAGATAATTCACTTCTAATCTTATCAAAACACTCATTTATCTTTTTCTGATTATTCTTCCTATCTTGAATAATATTTCGCAATTCGCTAAAATTATAGGTTTTAGCATTTAAACTCAATTTGATAATTTAGTAATTAATTCAATTGAATTAATCTCATGTAGTGAGAATTTATTTAATCATTTCAAACTCAGTAGATGTTTAAAAAAAATTAACTAGTAGTTGTGCGCCCAGCAGGACTCGAACCTGCGACCATTGGCTTAAAAGGCCACTGCTCTACCGACTGAGCTATGAGCGCATACAATTATTAAGTTCATTTTCCTATAAATTATAGAATAAACTCCTAAACTTGTCAATCGCAAATTATATAAAATCTCTAATAGTCATTTTCTTTACTTGTTGAACTAAATAATCATCCGCCAATGAACGCAAATATGAAAGTGTCATATTCAAGCTACGATGTCCCATAAGCCGTTTTAATCCCAATAAATCTTGAGTTGATTTATAGTATGAACTGGCGAACGTATGCCTGAACCTGTGCAAATGGCAGTTTATGTGAGTTACCTTTGAGAGTAAAGTAATGATGTGTTTAGCGCCGTGTTCAGTCAGTGCAATGTCCTGCGTGCCTGAAACCCATAATAAAGGTGTATTGTATTTGTCTCTGTAATTTAAATAATCTTCTAAGTAAGGAATCAATTCATTGTTGAGCGGGATAATTCTTGCACGCTTGGATTTTGAGGTATAGGAACGCACTACCACCGTCTTTTTCTGTAAATCAATATCAGATAAAGCAATCTGAAGCAGTTCAGATTTGCGTACTCCTGTAAATAATAGAAACATCACGATAGCAATATTTCTTTTCTTAATCAGCAAATTAGCCCAGCGAATTTTTGTGTTAATGGCATGGCAAATTGTTTCAATTTCTCTTGATGTAAAAGCTCTCGGATCAGAGTAAGAAACATCAGGGTATTGCATTGTGTCGAACGGATTTTTTGATAAGTATTTCCGTTCTCCGAGCCATTTAAAAAACGTATTTAATTTGCCCCTCACAGTTGCTGCAGCAGATTTCTTATATTCTCTGACAACATATTCTCTACCAACTTTTCGTTTTCGAGTGTTTAGAAATTCGAAGAAATTTATCATCGATTCTTCGGTCAAATCCTTTAGTGCAATGTCAGGATTGTACTGAAGCAGCAAGCCGAAATTATAACAGTAACTTTTTATCGTAGCCGGAGCTGTTCCGAGAATATTAACATGATATTTTATAAAAAGCTCATGAAGATCTTTAAGAGATTTTTTTTCTCTGTGTTTTGATTTACTCCTAGTTTTGTTTTTTCTATTGATAAGAGAACCTTTCGGCATGTAAAAAGAAAAAAAATCGAGAACTTCTGTATAGTCTCCATATCTATATTATGTCACAAAAATCATATTTTTTTTAGATTAGAAATAAATTGGAAGCATTTTGAAAGACGATAAAAATTTAAATTGAGAAAAATTCAAGAAAATGTAAAGAAGTAATGAAGAAGTAACAAAGAAAAATCAAGATTTGTTCAAGAAATAATAAAGGCACGGAAACTGGAAAAACTTGTTCCTGTGCCTTACGATAGGAGAAAAGAAAATATTCTAATACTTAACAGCGTTTGATTTCTCTTTGCCGAAGTTAATGGCAAAGCCTAGCTTGAATTCTAATCCCTTTATATTAAGCGGTATGGAACTGCTCGGGCTTCCGTTGATATTGTAGGAGAGATTTCGTGCATTCGTTTCTTCCTTATCACTCACAGCTTTGCCGCTATTATCTTTACCTGAAAATTCAATAAACTGGTTTAGGTTCATATCCTGTTCATAGGAACCTGTGAGACGTATTTGAAACTTCTTAGTTATATCCCAGAGAATATTAAGCGATGGTTTTACAAATAAGTCAGTTTTTACCAGGGAAACATTCACGTTAGTGTAATCGGCAAATCTTGTGCTGTTGACCTGAATATATACTGTGTTGTTTACTAACTGCCCTAGCTTTTTGCTTGCATATGAAAAGCCGCCTGAAACGGTCGGAAGAATTGTAAGGGTTTTGGAGGTATTAAGAAAAAATGGATAACCCGCTGAGACTCCCAGTTCAAATCCGAACAGTTCTCCGAACTGTACATTGCCTATGGCATTATAATAAAGTTCTTTCTCATGCTTGAAATTGTCATAAGAGACTCCGACTGTGTAATATGCTTTTTTCTTTAAGGAAGTATTGGCATAGAACAAATCGGGAGCCGGAGATTCATCCAGATATGCTAACTCAATATTGGTGTTGTTATATTCGGGAAGCTTCGCACCTCCAAAAATGTTTAAGTATTGTGAGTGGGCGATGCCGTTTGAAAGTAAAGTAAAAACTAGAACGAAAAAGGTTAAAAGTATTTTTTTCATATTAAAATTTTGTTTTAGGGTTTGAAAAAGGTTAATTGTTTTGAATCCGATCTTCTAAAAGCCTTCTAGTTCTGCTGTCCATTTACCAAAATCATCCTGCTTGATCTTAAAATCACCTGTCTTATCAAAGCTTCGTTTCTCAGTTTTCATAATGAAGTCAGCATCGCAAGTTCCCTTTACCCGTATCTTCATAGGCCAGTAGCGATACTGATCATTGTAATTTCCGATTTGAAGTATTTCAATTGAACTCAACACTCCGTTCTTTCCGCCCATTAAACTTCCTGCCCAGGTAGCCGGGACATCCTTTCGGAATTTTTCAACCAAAGCTGATTTGATTTCGTCATCGCTTGGCTTTTTATTTTTAGGCGGTGTTGTTGTAGTGCCGGAATTGTCGGAAACACTGGAAGGACTTTGTGAGTTAATTTTTCCCATGAGGAAATTAATCTTAGAGCGTAACTCTAAGATTTCCTTTTCAAGGATTGCTACCCTGTCCTCAATTGTTTTGGGGGTTTGGATTGTGTCTAGTGAAGATGTAGTGGTGGGCTTACTTGCTTGTGCATGTACAGAAAAATTAATGCACAAGAATAAAAGAACAGCGGTTACAAAATACAACGTTTTGTTGAATCGCATTACCAGATTCTCCTTTAAGTTTAGTTAAATAAAAAAGGGACGCAACCTATAATTCACGTCCCCAACGAGGCTCTGGTAAGCCCATAAGCAGACATAAAAAAAGGCGCGCCCCAATATATGGAGCAACGCCTTTCGTCCGTTATGCTTATAGAGAAATTTACCAGATTTCGTTGAGCAACGAGACGAAAGCCGTCCTAAACTTTCGTAATATTTTACTTCAGTAAGTTAAAAAGAAAATTTTAAAATGTAAACTCTATTGTGGTTTTAAATTAAGGACAATATAAATCTTAAAAGATTATAACCAAGACAAAAATATTACAAAGAAATAATATAAAGTTAAAGTTAAAATCAGCGTTGTTTATTACATTAGTGTATGATTTTTTAATAAATATACCAAAATTATACCTTTTTTATTTAAATAAATTATTTCACATTGTTTTTGTAGTGGCACATCAAATTTTATTAAACCCCTAAAATTCCTAAAATACTAAGGCGATAGTATTTTTGTTTAAGTTTTATTACTAAAATTAAAAACAAATTTTATACTAAGTTTAAGTAATCTCTTTAACATAAAAAAATTTAATACTTTGATTTCTTTGCAAATAATTTTGCAGAATAAAATCAGCAATAAAAATATTAATGAAAAAAATAATAATAATTTTATTTCTAACAATGAACATTTATGAATTACATTCACAAGAAAGTGCAGCTTTGCTACAGTTACTAATAATTAATGAAATTAATACTCCTCTTTTTAACATTAAGGTTTCGTTGTCAGAAGTTGATAACTCCGTAAATACTAGAATAAAAAATACAGACAAAAATGGAAGAATTGATTTCTATATAGATTATTCAAAGACTTATAATTTAACAGCGTATGATACAAACTACTCTCCATACTTTAAAAAAGTTATAATAGGATTCTCGAATGAGAGAATAAAAATAGATACAATCATTCTTAAATCAAAACAATTGTACACACCCACTATAACAGTTGAGGCGAGTAAGAATTTCATGACAATACAAGACGATAAAATTATATTTGAGTTATCTAAAATGAAATCTGATCCCGGCATCAATGCTTTGGAATTAATGAGAAAAATTCCTATGATGTCAGTTGAAAATGAGACTGTATTATTGAGAGGTAGTTCTCCTTTAATTCTTGTTAATGGCAGGCAATCTGAGATTTACAATAATCTTAAGTCAATTCCAACCGAATTAATAGACAAAGTAGAAGTCTATACAATTGTTCCTTCCAAATATGAAGCAAATAACTCGGGTGTTGTAAATATAGTTTTAAAAAAATTTGAAGAAGCGAAATATAGAATATTTTCATCCACGTCGACAACTATTGTCAATGCATTGAATACTTATTTAGGTGGAAGTTATAAGAAAAATAAAATTAGTTTATTTTCAAATATGAATTTTTCGTTGGCAAAATCGAGGAATACTAATGTATTATCTACAAAAAATTTACAAAATAATTCCATTTTCTCAAATACAGCAGATACTAACGAAAGCAAATCGAGTAGTTATAATGTAAATGGTGGATTTATTTATGACATAAATGACAATTTTTATATAGGAACTGAAGGAATATTAAATAAAAGTCCTTCTAATGGATTTGATTATACGTATAAAAAATATTTCGGGAGTATAGAAAAAGAACAAATTCTATTAAGTAATAGTAGTGCAAATTCCGAAAATAATTCAGTATTAACATATGCAACTATGGGAGAATTATTTACCAAGGATGAATTAAATTTTGAATTGTTAGCTAGTAATTCCAACTACAATTCAAGTGCAAATCAATATGAAATTGCTCAAATAAATAATAAACTTTTTTATGATAATAAGACAAATATTTATAACAAAAACTATGAATTGAAAATTGATTATTCTAAAAAGTCCAGTGATTTTCTAAAAATAGAATTAGGTTTAAAAGGCTCAATTAGAAATGAAAAAAATGAATATTCCCAAAATGATACAATCGAGTCTGTCTCTTCGTTATATGAGTTTAAGCAAAAAATTATTTCAAATTATGTTACAGTCGGCTATGTATTTAAGTCTCTACGCATTAAACCGGGAATTAGGTTGGAATTTGCAAACTTCAGTGGAATCATCAATGAGAGTTCAGAGTTTAAAAATAATAAGTTTGATATCTTCCCTTCACTTCTAGTTTCAAATTATTTTAAGGATAATTCTCAACTTCAATTTACATATGGAGAAAAAGTTGATCGACCCCGATTTTATTTCTTAAATCCCTTTTCGTTAAATAAAGATTTGTTTAATACTGTTACTGGAAATCCAGATTTAGAACCTTCATATTCTCATAATTTTGAATTGAGGTTTAGTAAACCAATCGGGCAATACTACTTTATTACAAATTTATATTGGAGAAATACAAAAAATTTAATTCAGTCACAGAGGAAAATTGATTCTATTTATACTTATACGACTTTTATAAATAATGGCTCCTCAAATGCCTTTGGCATAGATGGCGGTCTCAATTTTAATTTCTTGGATTATTTTTATTCAAATTTTTATGGCGGTATTAATAGGATTGTTTATAGTGATGAATCTCTAAACTCCGAACAAAATAAATTTAGTTATAATTGCAACTTTTATTTTGGATACTCTAATCCAAATATTGTAGATTTTAATGTATCAGTAAATTATAATAGCCAAAGATATTCACCTAATAGAGTAAGTAGTTCTTATATGTGTACTAATTTTAATCTAGGTAAAAATTTTCTCAATCGAAAATTTAGGGTAGCAATTAATATTAATAATCCTTTCAATAAGACAAATTCAGAGATTATTTATAACAGAGATGGGTACGAACAGAAAAATAATTATCATGACAATACATTCCAGTACCTTAATCTTAGTGTTAATTTTATGTTTGGAAATTATGACGAAAACAGACAACGAAGCAAAGAATTACTCGAAGATGATTACTCAAAGTAATCCTAATTTTTTTATCAACATCTAATTTAAAAGAATAATTTTTAAATTAGGAATTTTTATTTAACTATTTAAAGGAGGGCTCGACTCAATATTAACTAAATAAAAATATTAATTTTTATAAAGAGATTAAAAATAAAGGGCTATTGCTCCGGCTTACTTGATGAAATGCGGTCAGGCATAATTAATATCAAGAATTATTCTTTATAAGAATGTAAAACGCCGTGCAATAGCCCAAATTTTAAACAAATTTATTAAATTTAAAAATTTATAAAAATGAAAAAATTTAAATTTTTTATTCCAGTTTTTATTTTATTTGCCATAGTTGCAATCTATGGTTTTGCTTCAACTACATCATCAGCTTCTCCTGCTAATACAAATGTAGAAAATTCGAGAACTGATTTGAATGATTATACTGTCCTTCCAGATTGGGTAGTTTATGTTCATCCTGACGGTGGATACGGAAGCGTTCAATATGCTAATGTATATATAAAATTAAGCGGAACAAATCAATTCGATTCTCCGAAATCAACTGGGTCTGTTGGTTATGCATGGTTTGAAAATAATGGCTCTGCATTTCCAGATGGATATTATGAAGTTAGAGCAGTGAAGGACGGCTTTGGTGATGGTGTTACTTATGTTACAATTTCAGGAGGTTCACCAGTTTACCCTCGAACAAATGTAACAATGGGTCCAGCATACTAAGAATATAACATAATAGTGTTAGGGGAATTTATTCCCCTAACACTATTTTAATATTAATATTATTAATCATGAAAACATTAACAGCAGTAATATTGTTCTTTATTAGTACTACATCGATTTATTCACAAATTACAATTAATCAGCTATCTGGATTTCCTAAATTAATAGATACATTAGATTATACTTATTGTTCGGGTGCATCTAGTATAGTAGCTGATTTTAATAGGGACGGAAGAAATGAGATATTTATAGGAGTCAACTTGTCCCGTAATACGGGTAAGATCTATCTTTTAAAAGATGATGGTACAAATTTGCCTGGATTTCCCAAAGTGGTTAGTTGTTCAATAAGTTATACTGAGACCGCTGCAGGAGACATAAACGGTGATGGGTTTTTAGACTTAGTAGTCTTAGCTGATTCGTTGTATGTCTTTAATTACCTTGGTCAATTGCTTCCTGGTTTTCCAATTAAAACTTATACTCCTTCAGATAATTTTGGAGGTAATTTAGCCTTATATGATTTAGATAATGACGGGAAGCTTGAGATAATTACTGGACGAAAAGATAAAATGTTTGTAATTAATTACAACGGAATTGTAAGAAACGGCTGGCCGGTATCATTTAATTTATCTTCAAAAGCATCTATAAATTTTCCGAGCATTGGTGACTTAAATAATGATAATATTCCTGAAATCATTATACCATTAAACGGTTTTAATACAACAGGAAATTACTCAGACTCTGGTAAAATTTATATAAAAGAACCTGATGGAACGGATTATCCAGGCAGCCCGATAATTTCTGATTCTTCCTTTTCATATGAGTTCAATCCGGCAGCAATATATAAACAAAACAATCAAACATTTTTTGCAATTAATTCCAATCGATCTACAACTGGTAATCCAGGAAGTTTTAAATGCCGAACCACAATTTATAATTCTGACCTTCAATTAGTAAATAGATTCTATGTAAATCCGCCCTATCGAATTTATACTAATTCAATTGGTAGTTTTTCTAGCTTAAGCGCTTTAGACATTGTAAATGGATCAGATTTTACGAGAGTTTACGCGTTTAATTCTTTCACAGGATTGCTTAATACTTACCCAATTTTTTATGATAATTATGAATATAGAAATTCCACAATGTTCAAAGCAAATAATGTAAATTATCTATCGATTTATGATAATACTCAAGATTCGAGTAGAACTAAAACAAGATTTTTTGATAAGAATGCAAATGAATCTTTGTCTCTTCCTGTTTTCACTTATAGTGTTCAGGTATCAAGCCCCGTTATGTGCGATTTAAACAAAGACGGGCAATTAGACTTTTTAATAACTTCTTTAGATTATCCCGGTTATGGCGATTGTACAGTCTTAAATGCTTTCACTATGCAGGGAGTGCCATATATAAAGAATGATATTTATTGGGGAATGTTTGGGCACGATAGATATAGAACGAATCAATATGGTTTTACTCCTCCTGATGAGCCAGTCAATATAATATCGAATGGTAATAACGTTCCCTCTGAATATAATCTTTATCAAAACTTTCCTAATCCATTTAATCCTTCAACTAAAATTAATTTTGACTTAAAAAGTTCGGGCTATGTAAGCTTAACCGTATATGATAATTTGGGAAAAGAAGTTCAAACATTAATTAATTCTAAACTAAATGCAGGATCTTATACCTATGTATTTGAACGTAATAGTTTAAGTTCGGGTATGTATTTTTATACATTAAAGATTGGAAATTTTATAACTACAAAAAAAATGATATTGCTAAAATAAGTCATGAAAACAATACTTTTTATTCTTTTGGTTTTTGCTTCAACATCTTTTGCTCAGCCTTTTCAGTGGTATATAAATCAAAATTCTCCTATAAGCATAAATAAAAATGAGGACATTTATTTTATCGATGACAATACAGGATATCTTACTCATAATGATACGATATGTTCAGTCTTTAAAACTACAGACGGCGGAATAAATTGGATATCTATATATTCAAGTGAAACATTTTTTAGAAGTATTACTTTCATAAACGATAAAACGGGATGGCTTGGAGCTTTAAACAAAGAAATTTTACTTTCTACAACGGATGGTGGTGTAAATTGGAGCAAAGTAAATTTTATAGGTGAAGAACCAAAAGGTATATGCAGTCTTTTTAAATTGAATGAACAATATATTTTTGGTTGTGGTAAATACACAGGGCCTCCACATTTTATAAAAACAACAAATGGTGGAACTACATGGAATTCATATAATCTGAGCGAATATGCAACATGCTTAATAGATTGTTACTTTTTGAATAAGGATTCTGGATTTGTGGTAGGGGGAGTCGGTGATTCAAATTTTTACTCATGTTCTACTGTCATATTGTTTACATCAAATGGTGGAATTACGTGGAAACAAGTATACAGAAACTCTGTCAATGAAAATATAGCGTGGAAAATATATGCAACCGATTCTAATTTTTTTCAAGTTTCAATCCAATCTTTTAAAGGGCATGATACAGTTGAATATTTGACTTCAGTCAATAAAGGACAGTCTTGGTCAAAATATAGCTTTAAATGTGATAGCCCGATTTTTGAGTCTTTAGGAATTTGTTTTTTAAATCCGACAACTGGATTTGTAAGTGGAATTAGGAGAAATAAGTATAGGAAAGAAAATGGAGAGGTATATTATACCACTGATGGCGGATTAACGTGGGGCTCTAACTATTCATTAATTAATATTAACAGGTTTAGAAAAATTAATGAACACTGTATTGTTGCAACAGGACAACAATTTTATAAACTTAGTTATTAAACGTCTCTCTATTTAATTTTAATTGTATAATTTCTCTTTAAGAAAATTTTTTAGAAATCTATTTCCAGCAATGAAAAAAACAATTTTAATATTATTTCTTTTTCTAGTTCAAAAAATGATATTATCAAAATAATTTGATTATGAAAAAAGTCTTGTTAATATTTAGTTTTCTTTTTTTATTAAATAATATCTGCTTTTCCCAATGGATACAGCAGACTTCGGGGACAACAGTTCCTCTGTATCGCGTAAAATTTATTAATGTAAATACTGGCTGGTGCTGTGGTGAAAATGGAATAATACTTAAAACTACAAACGGGGGAAATAACTGGTCACAACAGATAAGTGGAGTTACCAATCCTCTTTTTGGAATGCACCCTGTAAATGACACAGTGGTTTACACCGTGGGTTGGTTTGGAACTATACTTAAAACAACCAATGGAGGAACTAACTGGCAAATTATAGAAAACAACTTTGGAGAGGATAGTTATTTTAGCTGTTACTTTATAAATGAACAAACAGGCTGGATAGGCTCAACATTCCCCGGAACTAAAAAAACAACAAATGGCGGAAAAACTTTTATCGACCAACAATTTAATGACCTCCCAAGAGATTTGTATTTTAAAGATTCGTTGAACGGTATTTATTCTACGGGTGGCGGCGGAATCGGTAAAACCACTAACGGAGGTACAAATTGGACAATTATGATAATTAATACACCTGGAATTGGAGCTGAAGATTTCAAAAGAATTTCATTTATAAATAACTTTACAGGATATGTAGTTGGAGCAGAAGGCACTACATATAAGACAACTGATTTTGGAAATTCATGGGATAGTGTTGGTTTTATAAATGATGTTCAAGAATTTATTTATTGTTCAAATTTTATTAATAACAATACCGGTTATGCAGGAGGGAATTTTAATCGTCTTTTCAAAACGACTACTGGGGGAGTATCCTGGGTAAGACAAAATATTAATTTTGGAACTATACTGGATATAGATTGCGTGAATGACAGTGTTATATGGGCTTGCGGACAACCCGGTTTAATATATAATACTGTACATGGTGGACAAACATCAGTCAACCAAATTTCTCAAAATATTCCCGAGAATTTTAAGCTATCTCAAAATTATCCTAATCCATTTAATCCTTTAACAACCATAAAATTTTCTATAAAGAACAAAGGAATTTACAAGCTGGAAGTGTATAACTCGCTTGGCAAACTAGTTGAAAATATGTTCTCAAAAGAATTACCCGCGGGAGAATATGAATATAAATTCGATGGTTCTAATCTTTCCTCAGGGATATATTTCTACAAATTGCACAATGAAAAATTTTCCCAAACGAAAAAAATGATTTTAATGAAATAATGCCATTAAAAAACATAGAGGGCTCCTTCTGACCGGCAAGTCAATTAGCATTTGGAATTTTATTCCTTCTGCCGAAGCCCTCTTATTTTTAAATTTAAATAATAAAATAATGAAAACAAAATCATTTTTAGTTTTCGTTCCCGCTGTATTATTTTTATTTTTATCCGCGAGTGTATTTTCACAGACGGATTGTCCTATGAGCGAGCTTTATCCAAGTGTAGCAGCCTCGCTTTCTGTCGAAGGAGGTTTATATAAACCTCATAGAACCGATTTATCTGAAGGTTCAGCAGCTCCCTCTGAAGCCAGATTAAACATTATTATGGTATTTACGAGCTTTCCTGATGATGATGCAGCTGAAAACTGGCCTCAGCATTCAGCTCCTAATTACATGAACAATTTACTGGCACTATCTAAAAGCCCATCAGGCAATTTTTGGGATAGATACAGCAGCTCAACTGAAATGGTATCGGACTATTATCAGGAGCTTAGTCTTGGAAAGCTGCATGTAACGGGGATTACAAGATTTTATGAGTTTCAGCATAACAGGAGTTACTACTATACAAATCCGGCTCCTTATGTTGCAGAAGGAATAATGAATGAAGAATTATATGAGTGGCTGAAAACTGACAATACAATTGTTTGGAGTGATTACGATTTATGGAAACAGGTTTCGGAAGGAAATTTTAAATATGCACCTCTTGCTACAGGACAAAATGATCATAACATTGATATGTTAATGATGATACGAAAATATAATCCCGGAGTTATTGACATAAATCATCCTGAATACAGACGTCATGCAGGAATTGCAGGTCTAGACAGTCCGGATAAAAAAATTGATGTAAATAATAATTTATGGATAAGAAATTCTTATGACGGAAACGGCTCGGGTTTAGTTGTTCAGGGGAATTTTGCTTCAGGACCAATCGGCTTCAGCAGACTTTTCGGAGAAATAATACATGAGTACGGGCATTTTTTATGGGGTTTTCATTCATCTACAGGAACTATGACATCGAAAGGAGGAATATCAATAAATGATTTTTACGGTAGCCCTTTTGAAAAAATAAAATTGGGATACTTAGCCCCCGATGTAATCACAACTTTTCCAGCAGTAAATAAAACTCTCGGGGATATCTCAAACAGAAGCTCCAATAACCAAATACTCAAAGTTCCTATCTCAAGCTCAGAGTATTTTTTAGTTACAAACAGAAGAAAAGTTTCTATATATGATGTTCCAATGTTAGGTGATACAACTAATTTGAGTCCGTATAAAAATACAGGAAGTATGGGTGCCGGTGTTTATATTTACCATGGCAGGGACAACTCCTGGTATCCACAGGATCAGGATGACGAGTGTGCTGACGGAATCTGGGATTGGGAAGTAAGTGGTACGACGACACCTGACTGGTCAACTTCTCAAAATATTCCGATTCTTAAAAGAAGTGGAATACCTAGTCCTGTATTAAATGATGAAAATCCACCTTTTGATCAAGTATACACCTTATTGGATAATAAAGATGGTATTTCTGGACGATATAATCAGGGTGGTGCGTGGTTTAGCTTAGGAAAACGCCATACTACATTAGGTGAATTAGGAACAGATAAAATATATACAAATTATCCGGACTGGTGGACTTCACGAGAGTGGTTTGGAGATAGATTTGATGCATGGAATTTGGGCTACAATGAACTTTTTTCTCCTTATTCTAATCCTAATACGAATGATTGGAATAATTCTAATACGGGAACAAACGGTTATGGAACAGGTATTTTTATTTACTATAAAAGTTTAAGTGGGACTACAGCAAATTTTGATATCTACAAAGCAACAGACCAAACTTCACTCAATAGTATTTTAGCCTCAACTCCTCCATCTAAACCAATGATACTTGACATAGAGGAATATTTTGACGGTACAACCTGTCATCCTAAAATTGTTTGGAGACAAAATACAGAACCCGATATGCGAAGAAATGGAGAGACAAAAGAAACAGAAGAGGTAGTTTACAAAAGATATAAAATATACAAATCCCATAAACCTTGGGAAGGAGTTCTACCAAATGATCAGCAGTTTTATCCTGAAAACAAATATACATGTATAGCAACTATTGATGTTGCCCCGAATACTTTAGATGCTTCTTATGTAGATAACAGTGTCAATTTATTTAGCTGTTCATATTATAATACAATGCCATACGGAACTTCTTATCCTGTACGTTACAGAGTTCAAGCTGTTGATAATACAAATTGGGGTTCAGTGTTATCTGATTTAAGGCAGACTCATGGAATAGATACAGAGGAAGGAGAGCCTATCGATCCGCCTGAAGGAAGACCAGGACATTTAACTGAGAATGAGCCTGAAAACCTTATGCCAAGTAAATATAATTTGTATCAAAACTACCCTAATCCATTTAACCCTGTTACAAACATTCAATTCGATTTACCTAAAGATGAATTCGTTACAATAAAAATTTATGATATAGTAGGTAAAGAAGTGGCTGTTCTTGTAAATAATTTCAGACAAGCAGGAAGCCACTTAGTTTCTTTTGATGGAAGTAAACTCGGAAGCGGAATTTACTTTTATAGAATAGAAACAAGAGATTTCTTGCAGACAAAACGAATGATTTTAATGAAGTAACAACATAATTTATAAGATTAGTCAATATCAGGCCAAGCTTTAATTTCAGTTTATAGCAATAATAAAACGCCCTATGGTAACATGGGGCGTTTTTAATTTAAAGACTTCATATAAGTCAATTTTGAGCTCCAGATGAGGTATCACAAGAGCTTTAGAATATTAATCAATTCTTCATCTAACATTTCTTTTAATGACTTAGAAAGCAGGGGTGATTTTATAAAACTTGAACCACATAAACGGCTTACAATATTCTGCGGTTCTTTGTGAAATAATAATATGTTTTTAAATCTTTTTAACTCTTCCTCTTGTTCAGCAGTCATAGAATTAGCCAATAGACAAACTACTTCATTAATACCCAACGAAATAATCCTTAATGCATCGAACGGATCAATTGTAACAATAACAAATTCATTACTCTTAATGTTGTGAGCATTATAGAGTGATCGCTTAAATCCTTTGGGAAAAAACCATGAATTATGTTCGGCTTTATATCCAACATACCCCAAATGATTTTCTTTTGAATCGTAAATCTTAAATGCAATTCTTCCTGCCATAACGCTTCTTTGTTTAACATAACCGACTTCATATTGCTCTGCTACTTCACGAGTAATACCTCTTTCAATTAAATAATTATGATGTTCAAGAGTGAGGTTAGGGATAGCTCGCTTTGGTGTATGCTCATTTTCCCCTGAAAGAAATTGTGCTTTAAGAAGCTTGGCTGCTTCTCTTAAGTCAATGCCGTTTTTGTTAGCAAGAAAATTAATGACTGAACCTTTAAGGTTTTCATTCTTAGGCGAAAAGAATAAATTCTTTTCTATTGAGACAATGAACTCATCCCCTTTTAACTCCTTATCCGTTCTAGTGAATGGAATGTTAAGCCAGTTCAATACGTCTTCAAACGAAATCTTTTCACTTATTTCTTTAAAATTTAAGAACTCTTGTTTTGCCAAGGTGCAAACTCCTTTCTGTTTTAAGTTTGCCTTTATTATACCATATTGCAAAGCAGTACAAGAGAAAACAAAAAGGTCAGCATCCGGTTTATTGGAGGCAGACCTTTTGTTTTAAAAGTAAACTGCAAACATACATAGAAGTTTGTTTGTCGACCTACCTCCTATGATACACCTAAGCTCGCCGAGGTCGTCTCTGCTACAATCGTTTGGGGGCGGATTACCGCTTCTGCCTTTTACAGCTTAGACGATTAGCAAATAACAGCTCGCTTATATCATTGGACTAATGCCCGATAATCATGATAGCAGTTTACTAAAGTAATTATATCAGATTGAATAAATCCAATTAATAGCTAATCCATTCTTCACCTAAGAAATTGTAGACAGCAACGTTTTCTTCTTGAGGAAAGTTGTCTTTGGATAGGGTATGTTTTGTATCGGAAAGAGGTTCACTGATTTGTTTATCCACGGGTAATGAGGATTGTATTGCTACAGAAGATTGAAAATTTAAAATATGCTGTACATTAATATCAGGCACTTCAGTGAGTTTTGGCGGGAATGTTTCTATTAAAATATTGTCAGTTCCGATCCGAAGCCATGCCTGATATTTCGGAAGATTGAATACGTCCTGTTTTTTCGCTCCGAAGATAGGCGCAAAGCGGGTCGCCTCTTCATCGCCGCACCTGAAGCAAATTTGAGTACTGACTGTTCCGAAAATATCACTTAGAATATTTCTAGGGATTTGGTGAAAGGTCTGATGAGCCAGTGTGAATCCTACATTCGAGCTGCGGCTTCGTGCTAATAATTCTGTAAACAAATTAGATACAACAATCTGAAATTCATCTACATAAACGAGTAATGGTTTTTCTTTCTTCTTCGAGAACTCACAATACGATAAGACGGCATATACAATTAAGTTAGTAAGATAAATTCGGCTGTTTCCGTTCATCCGTGAAGTATCTACTAGTACTACTTTTCCTTGTTCAACAATATCCGATAAATCAAATTCATTTTTACCAATAACAAAATCTCTCATTTCTCCGGTGGAGATTTCCATGAGACGTGATGACACTCTTTTAGCGCAGTCAAGCTTATCTCTGTACTTGTTGCCGGGACTGTCAAATTCTCTCCAGTAAATATATTCATCACTCAATGGATTCAGTTCTGCTCTTACTTTTTCTCTCACAGCGGAATACAGAAGAAATTTTGTAAGGTAATCCAGATTTTTATCTTCTTTCCTGGTAATAGTTCGCATTGCCATGCTAATGATCTCTCTCATAAGCACTGTGCTTTCGGGATTGGAAGATGTAAGCGTTATGAGAACATCTAATATTTGAATGAACTCCTGAATAAGGTTATCTAGTCTAAAGCCTTCCTTATCAAGAGGGTTTATTACAACTGGGCTTTCTATTGATATGTATTGAACTCTGGATTTGTCCGAAGCAAGCTGATACAATTTTTTTACGCTATCGCCTTTCGGGTCAATAAAGATTGTAGCTACTCCGTATTCAATGTCATGCAATGCCATATTTTCAAGCAGGGAAGATTTTCCCATTCCTGTCTTGCCGACAATATACGTATGCTGAAAGCGTTCCTTAATGTCTGTAATCATCGGAGATTCATGGGAGTAATCCACTAAGTAGCCAAAGTCGAAGCGATATTTTTTATTCAT
>JBHEKU010000195.1:0-14761 GCA_041859205.1 Ignavibacteria bacterium
ATCCTGAGTTTAATGATTGTGTTATTGCCGGAATATTTCTTATCGTATAAGCCAAAGGCATAATTGCAAAAGTCCCTACGAGAATTTCTCCGAATGAAAAAACATTTCCTGAATTAAAACTGAATATTAAGCAGATTGCAATAACTGTCCCGGGGATTCCGTAAGGGAGTGTTATAATACTCTCAAGAAAATTTCCGCCTTTTATTTTTTTCTTCGCTGTAAAGTATGAAGCCGGAAGTCCTATTAAAATCGTTCCGGCGACTGCAATCAGAGACATCATTAAGCTGTTGTAATACGGCAAAGCAACGGCATCTGTGGTAAAAATATTCTGATAATTTATTAAAGTCAGCCCCTCACCGAAATAATTTCGGATTAATGAGCCTTCAGGAATTAATGAAAGGTATAAAAGAGTAAGGACAGGCAGTAAAATTAAAAATCCGGTTATTGGAAATAAAACTTTCCCTGCTAAATTCAGATTATATAATTTAGATGCATCAATTTTTTTAACGCTTCCTTTCATCCTTAGAGAATATTCATTCGCAGTTCTGAATTTTCTCAGAAGAAATAAAAATACAACAGATATCAGAGTTAAAAAAATGGAAAGGACTGCCGTTAAAGATGTATCGCCGTTTATCTTTGAATAATAAATTTCTGTAGTTAAAAATCGTATTGAACCTCCGAACACAAAAGGCGCTGAGAACGATGCCATGCTTGCCATGAAAGTTATAATACCTGCGCTTGCGACTGAAGGCAGCAGGAAGGGCAGAATTATTTTCCTGAAAGTAGTCCACTTGCTAGCGCCAAGCGAATTTGATGCATCGATAACGTTATAATCTAATTTCTCAAATGAAGCGGATGCAAATAAAAAGAATAAGGGATAAAAAGAGAACAGATGTATGATTATAATTGCCGTCCATCCTTCGAATCCTGTCAGAATATTTTTTGAAAATATTGCAAACAGTATTCGTGATAAAATTCCGTTGTCGCTCAATAAATATAAAAACGACACTACACCAACTATAGGCGGAGTTGCAAGCGGAATTAAAAATATTACGGATAAATATTTTTTGAACGGAATTTTATAGAAGTGAAAATAATATGCGAGTAGTATACCTATCGCTGCACAGCCAACAACTGTTATCACGGACAGCATCACAGAATTTAACGCCGAGCCAAGGACTGTCGGGCTCCCTAAAGTTTTATATGAATCAAGATTGAAGCGAAAACTTTCCTTAGCTAACTCTACTAATGGAAAAAGTATATAACCAATAGCAAAAAACAAAACAATAAAAAGAAGAACGTATTCAAATATTGAAAACTTTTTTTTCATTCTATACTATTATCTTTTTATCAGTTTTATCTTTGTCGTGTTAAATTCAAAGTTCACATAATCATCAATATTAAAATGACTTATTTTTTCATTGGAGAAAGAAATACTTTTTATCTCTTTATTTTTATGCTCAATTATAAATTCAGTATAGGAACCGTTGTATAAAATCTCTTTTATTTTTAAGTCTGTTGCACTCTCAGATTTTTTTATTTTTAAATTTTCCGGAAGAATTATCAATGCCTCATCGTTGCTTACATCCGTGATTCCTAAAATTTCATCTGCTTCGCTTCCGCTGAAAATATTATAATGTCCGACAAACTCCGCAACAAATGAATTTACCGGATTATTATACAACTCCTCCGGACTTCCAACCTGCTGTATCACCCCTTTATTCATCACGGCAATTCTATCTGAAAGTGCCAATGCTTCCCCCTGGTCATGCGTTACATAAACATTCGTAATACCAGCTTCTCTTTGCAGTCGTTTCAATTCCCCTCTTGCTTCGAGCCTTAATGCATAATCAAGATTTGAAAGCGGCTCATCAAATAAAATTAAGTTGGGTTCGTTTACAATTACCCTTGCAAGCGATGCTCTCTGCTGCTCACCTCCGCTTAGTTCGCTTACCGAAGCATTTACTTTATGGGAAAGGTTTACTTTTTTCAAAACATCTGTAACTTTTTTATTTATCTCTTCTTTGCTGACCTTATTAATCTCAAGTCCGTATGAAATATTTTTAGAAACATTCATATTAGGGAAAAGCGCATAGTTCTGGAAAACAATGCCGACTTTCCTCTGCTGTGGAGTTAAATTAGTTACATCTTTTCCTTCAAGAATAATTTTACCTGAGTCAGAGCTTTCCAGTCCCGATATTATTCTAAGTAAAGTTGTCTTCCCGCAGCCGCTCGGACCAAGGAGTGAAAAGAACTCGCCTTTTTGAATTTCAAGATTTATATTTTCTAAAACCGTCTGCTCAGAAAATTTCTTTTGAATATTTTTTATTTCAAGAAACACAGATGAATTATGAATTATGAATTATGAATTATGAATTGTGAATTATGAATTATGAATTATGAATTATGAATTATGAATTATGAATTATGAATTATGAATTATGAATTATGTATAGAAACCACTCGAAACTTGAAAATTGAAACTTGGAACTTGAAACTTGAAACTTGGAACTTGAAACTTGGAACTTGAAACTTGGAATTGAAGTTTACTTCTTCCCTTTTATTTCTGCATCCCACTTTTTCATCCAGTCAGCTTCTTTTTCTGAAATCATTTCCCAGTCAAGCTCAAGCTCTTTATAGTCAGCTTTTTTTATCCATTCGGGTAAAGTTTCTTTCGGTATATCCGTTCTTGCAGGGATTCTGTAAAATTTTTCTGCCTGCAGTTTCATTGCTTCAGGTGATGTAACAAACTCATAAAACTTCTTTGCTTCCTCTGAATTTTTACTGCCCTTTACCAATGCAATTCCGTCAGTAAGAACAACTGTTCCGCTCTTTGGGAATAAATATCCGAAAGGATACTGATATGAATTAGCCTGCAGAATTATATCCGGCATATTCCATAGAGTAACAGGCTCATCATTGCCTGCAAGCTTCAGATACATCTGCGTAGGGTCAGAGGAATAATCTTTTGTGTTTCTGTCAAGTCCGCGGAGCCATTCCCATCCTTTATCTTCGCTGCCGTTTGCTTTCACTGACATTGAAATCATTGCTGCAAAAATCACACGCAACGTTCCTGATGCCATAGGTGCGCGCAGAACAATTTTATCTTTCCATTCAGGCTGAACTAAATCAGCCCAGTCCTGCGGAGCAGTTGTATTATTTAAAACTTTATTATTAAATGAAATTACTTCAGGTGTTAAAAACGTGCCGTACCATGTATCATTTTTTCCTTTGTGATTAGCTGCAATATTTGATGACCATGTCGGAGTGTATTTCTCAAACAAGCCGAGCTTATCCGCTCTCATGAACAATGTAGCAGGAGCGCCCCACCATATATCTGCCTGCGGGTTATCTTTCTCAGTTTTTACTCTATCTATAATTTCCTGCGAACCCATATCAAGCCACTGAACATCTATATCGGGATTTTTTGCTTCGAACTGCTTTTCAAATTCGCTCAGCATTTCTTTTCCGTGAGGCGAGTAAACAACGAGTTTCTTCTTGTTGGATTTGGAACAGGATGAAAATCCAATGCAGATAACAATTATAAATAGAATTTTAATCACTGATTTATATGATTTGAACTGATTTTTATGATAGTGATTAGTCATTTGAAATTTTTAAATTAAATTTTAGAAAAGTAGTGTTGCATCATTTTAATCATAGATAATCAGCGTAATCCTTGTCCAGCTTTAGCGGGAAGTGATTATTTATTTAGATCGTAATCCTTCTTCTTAAAATAATTTATTGCCAGCTTATCAAAAAGCTTTTGAGTTTGCTCTTTTTTATTGGGATCGTTTAAATCGAACCAGATATATTTTTCATAATCACCGTAGTTCATTAAAAGCTGCATTGTGCCCTGTGATTTATGCTCGGCAATTACCCAGTTAGCAATTATTTTATAATTCATTCTATCCTGAAAACTGAACGGTGCAGTTCTATCAAATGTAAATGTCAGCGGGTCGGGACTGATTTTGGTTACAGGATATTCTTCTAATCCTGTGAAAGTAAACTTAGTCGTATCGCCTTTATTGCCCATTGTTCCGCCGAGGACAACAGGTCTTGAATCCAACGGCATTTCGTTCACAACCTGCAAAGTTAGAATAGATGTTGAAGCATGATGAGCGTGAGTAGTCGGCACAGGAATAAGGCAGAAGATATAATTGTACTTTCCCGCTTCTATTATTTCTTTCAGTCTTCGTTTCACAAAAGGAATATCCCACACTGTGCTATCCATAATTTCATGAACGTTAGTTGTATATCGATGGTCTTTCTGATCAAGAAAGAAAAAATCTTTTATGCCGACAATTGCGCAGCCGGCTTTGAGTTCTTTTTTACGTATTTCAGGAAGATACTCTCTGCCGATAGCTTCTTCAGTAAGTTCAAGTCCGTATCTCGGTTCGGCTAATGTGGAATACTTATAACCGCCTTCGCCGTTTGTAATTAAACAAAGATCAACTTTTCCGCCGAGATTATGAGTGATTTTATAAACGGTCGCGGAGAACAATGCATCGTCATCAGGATGTGCAGTTACTATTAAAACCTTTACTGTTGTATCGCTCTGCGCCTGTAATTGAAATGATATTAAGAATAGAAATATAAATATCGAAAAGAATTTTTTCATTTGTGTAGAATAGAAAAATTGTTGAACAAAGTTAGACTAAAAAAAATAAAGTTAAAATGAAGAAGAACTCAACCTAATTTAAAAAGGGAAAAGATATATATGTTAGGACAAGATCAAAAAATTCCTCCCTTCAGGGAGGTGTCGAGTCCCGCATCAGGTGCGGGATAAACTCCGCGAGACGGTGGGTGTTCGTTCAAACACCCCTCCCCGACTTCGTCGGACTCCCCTCAAGGGGAGAATTAGTTACATTAACATATACAGTTCCCCTTATAAAGAGAGGCCAGGCATAACTCCAATATTTTATTGAATAATATTATCCGCTTAAATTTTTTATATTCAATTTTCACTTTACGTATGCATAAAAATAATTTTGATTTCCTTCGGCTTATCTTTGCGCTATGCGTTATTATCACTCATTCATATACCCTTACCGGAGCGGCCGAAACTGACTGGCTGCACACTCTCACTAACGGGCAGGTATTTTTTTCTTATATCGGAGTAAGAGGCTTCTTTATAATAAGCGGTTATCTTATTTATCAAAGTCTGCTGCGGAGCAAGTCCCTCTATGTATTTTATTGGCACAGGATTCTCAGAATTTTCCCGGGACTTATTGTTGTACTTCTCCTAACCATAATTCTTGGTGTATTTGTTTACACCGGAGACTTTCACAGTTACATCACAAATAAATCAGTTTGGACTTATTTTCCAAACAACATAAAGCTCTTCAGACTTCAGGGAACGATTCAGGGAATTTTTGAAAATAATCCTTACAAAGATGATATCAACGGCTCGATATGGACGCTCGGATACGAATTTATTTGTTATGTATTGCTTTCTTTACTGTTCTTTATTAAGAGAGGTCATCTTATAATTCTTTCAGCTGTCTGCGCATTTTTTTATATATCAAATATTTTCTTCTTCGATACATTCTCTAAAATCAGTTTTATTATTTATGCAAAAGACCTGATTGATTTCGGAACGTTCTTCTTTGCCGGAGCACTTTTAGCATGCCTTAAAATAGAAAAAAATAAATATAGAAATATTTTAATGTATTCTTCTTTCGTTACTCTGCTTATATCTCTTCAATTAGGCTTCTTTATAGAAATTCATTTACTTGCAATGCCGGTTGCGATTCTTCTTTTTGGAGTCTCTGCAACAAAGTATATCAGCGGTATCTCTAAAAAAATCGGAGATATGTCTTACGGTATCTACATTTACGCCTTTGCCATTCAGCAGACTTTAGTTCATTTCTTCCACTTCGAGCAATTTGCTCTTACAATATATGCAAGCCTTATCTCAATTGTGTTCGGATATTTATCATGGCATTTAATAGAGAAGCAGGCATTAAAGTGTAAGAATTACTCTTTCAAAAAAATTAACCATTAGATTTATCGGTTGCATTTTTCCTTCAGAATTCCAAAATTAGATGTAACATTTTTAAACATTAAGCGGGAAAATGAAAAAAATTCTTCTACTGTTAATGACAGTTGTAGTTTTTTCAAATATAACTTTTGCTCAAAGCAAAAAAGTATTATTTGAAGAGTTTACCAATGCATCGTGCGGTCCGTGCGCAGCCAATAACCCTGCATTAAAAAGCTATCTTGAATCAAAAGGCGATACTATAATCGCCGTCAAGTATCACACAAATTTTCCGGGCTTTGACCCGATGTATAATCAGAATCCAACTGATGTTGAAGGAAGACGCGGCGGATATTATTCCGATGTGAATGCAGTACCGTGGCTAAAAGGCGACGGCAACTGCTTTCCCGATATCTGGCCGTTCTCACAGGCAAACTTCGATGCGGCATTTAATACACGAAAGGCAATCAGTCCGTTAGTTCAGATCACGATAACTAATTCTATAATTCCTGGTGACAGCGTTCGCGCAATCGTAACCGTTAATATTCCGGTCACACTGCCTGCGGGAACATATAAGCTTCGCATAATGGCAGCGGAAAAAACCATTGAGTTCCCAACTCCTCCGGGCAGCAACGGAGAAAGAATTTTTGAACATGTATTCAGAAAAGGCGCTCCTGATATGGGGGGTATAACTCTGCCCCAGACTGCCGGAAACCATCAATTTGATGTAAGATATAAGAAAGAATCTTATTGGGATATGAGCAAAATTGTGACTTTGGCTTTTGTTCAAAATGATGCTGCTTCAAATAAGGAAGTCCTTAACTGTAATACAGCTTCCCCTATGGTTAGTGTTCAGCCGAGCAGCTCTGTTATTCCGGATAAGTTTTCCTTAAGCCAGAATTATCCAAATCCTTTTAATCCGGAAACAAGCATAAATTTCTCATTGCCGAAAAACTCAGCAGCAAAACTGACTGTTTACAATTCACTCGGTATGCAAGTGGCTGAGCTCGTTAACGAAAAGCTTTCTGCCGGTGAGTATAACTATAAATTCAATGCTTCGGCACTGGCAAGCGGGATTTACTTTTACACAATTGAAACTCCTGACTTCACATCAACAAAAAAAATGACCTTAGTAAAATAGAATTTTCAAATCTTCCCTATTCCTACTAATAGGGAAGATTATCTTTCCTTTCAATTTTAATCATAATATATTACTTCGGTTTTCAAAGAAACCAACTATAAACGTGCATTGGGATATTTTTGCGCATTTTGGGGGCGTCCATCCCCGTTCCGATTAAAAATCGGAACGGACGATAAAATCCAATAATTGAATTTTCAATTATTGGATTTTTAACGTGTCCCGACGTAAGTCGGGACGGATGGACGCCCCCGCACTTAAAATGTTACAAAAATGTTACTTTTGTACTGTTTGTAACATCCAAGTGTTGTTTTTACAGTTCCGAAAAATTCAAAATGTTACTTTTTTGCTACATATCGGAATTCGCATGAGAACTTGTACAAAAATTCTATTTTGAAACCACAAACATTCCGTTTTTGAATTCCAATTTTCATTTGGGTAAATGAGTTTCAACAACTTTCCTAATCAGCACTCGTATTGAATAGAACCTGTCAAGAGTTTTATTTATTTCGCAGATAATTTTAAGATACAATTGGTCTGCAAAATAATGAGTCGAAAAAACTTTGAACAGGGTTTTTACCGGCTTTCCGGACTTTTTCTAAAAAATATTTTTGTTTTATATTATTTATTAACAAGGTGTTGTTGTTTTATTGATTTTATCAGATATTTAAGAAATTTTTTCTTTGAAACTAAGCTTTAAAACGAAAAAATAGTCGCGAAGTGCATATCGTACCTCCTTGCTTATTAAATCTAAAATCAGTACTTTACCACTTCGTATAACAGAATATAGATTTTTTCTTAATATCGTTCTTTACAAATACCTCCACATAAAACGGAGAATTAAGACTACAATTTTAAGCCGCTTGGTCGGCGCGCTTCCCTGATTGTTTGATACAAACAGAAAACATAAAAAGGAGACACTTGACCAAACTTAAAATTAACGCGATACTTTTTGCATTTATCGCATTAGTTTTAGTTAATCCAATTAACAGCACAGGCAGCAGTTTATTCGCAAGAACTTCAATAGTAGAACCGGACTTTGTACAGGAAGGCGAAGCTTCGTGGTACGGCCCAGGATTTCATGGTAGGAAAACCGCTTCAGGTGAGCGATTTAATACTAATGATATGACGGCAGCTCACAAAACTTTACCCTTTGGTACTGTACTTAAAGTAACCAACCTCTCAAACGATAAATTCGTCATCGTTACTATTAACGATAGAGGTCCTTTCATAAGAGGCAGAATAATCGATCTATCAAAAGCAGCGAAAGATGCTATTGATATGGGCGGCACCACACAGGTAAGACTTGAAGTCTATGAACCTGAAACAGAAGTGGAAGAAACCCCCGAAGATCTAACCCCTCTTAACTTATTTGAGGAAACACTTGCAAGTAAATCAAAAGTATTCATCGAATACTTTGAAGATGCCAATAACGGAAATCAGACCGGACTCTCGGGTGAGGACTTAAACAACATCTTTAAAAATTTTAAAACAGTCAGAATTAAAGTTCTGACACCTGACGCTAAAACTGCTAATTCTAAGATTTATCAGGATGTAAAAGACGAAAACCCTCTTACCTACCTTGATGTAACTAACAGAATTAAATTCCTTACAGGCTATACAATAGACCTTGGGATATTCTCAGATAAAAATGAGGCAGAAAAATTGATTGGATTATTAGAGTCTGAAAACTTCACTACATTGTACTTTGAAGAAATTCATAATCAGAACTCTGTTAAATTCCGTCTTTTGACCGGTAACTACGAATCATACGAAGGTGCCATCAAAGACTATAACGTTTTAGTTGATTTAAAACAATCACCGAAAATAGTTAAAATAGGATTTAACTAAATAATATTAAAAAAGCCATCCTGGCGCGAATCAGGATGGCTTTTTTGTTTATATAAACTTTTTTATTTTTTTCTACTTCAATAATATCATCTTCTTTGTTTCAATAAAGCCGTCAGCCTGCAACTGATAAAAATATACTCCGCTCGGCAGTTCGACTGCGTTGAAGTCATACGAGTAACTCCCTGTTGATAACTTTTCATTTACTAAAGTCCGCACTTCCCTGCCTGTAATATCAAACACTCGAAGCATTGCAAAAGCTGAGTTCTTCAAATCGAAATTTATTTTTGTAGTAGGGTTGAAGGGGTTGGGGCAATTTTGTTTTAGTGAAAATCCTTCCGGAATATTGGATGAGATTGGATTTATAGCGGAGATAATTTCTCCTCCATCAGTTGTTTTTAAAATTCCAGCACCGCTTCCTCCCACAATAAATCCTGTATTTTCATTCAGGTATAGTACTGATTTTATTGATTGAACTCTAGTTTTAAAAAAAGTCCAGTTTGCTCCCCCGTTCGTACTTTTGTAACTGCCGCTATAAATTATATTTGGAGCTAATGTTTTAACTTCAGCTGCATCGCGAGTATTAAGCACATTAAACCAACTGACACCTCCATTTATTGATTTAACAACCTTGCTATTGTACACAGCATAACCTGTATCATTAGAAATAAATTTTATAGACTCAAGGGAAGGACCAAGTTCAATTAATACTGACCAACTATCACCTCCATTATTTGTTCTATATATCCGCGACCACGCAGAAAAAGGAGGAACAAAAACATGTGAAAATGCAAACCCTGTATTATTATTTATAAAGTGAATTCCATTCATCTCGCCATCACATGGAAATTGCATCCAGTTTACTCCCCCATTGGATGTTTTATAAATAGAGTAATTATTTGTAAGAAAGCCTGTTTCATTAGTGATGAAATAAATAGAAGATATACTTGTATTACTACTATTAACAATTATTGTATCCCAAGAATTTCCCCCCGAAGTTGTTTTCAAAAGCCTGCTATTATTGGCACCTACATATCCTGTTTGATTATTTAGAAAAAATGAAGTGTGAAAATCTAAATTTGATATTTTTGAATAATTCCAGTTAATACCAGTGTTTGTAGTTTTTAAAAAAGTACCTCCGCTTCCAAATATATATCCTGTATTATTATCAGGAAAATTAATATTTGCCAGAGGTAAATTTATTAATGAAGTAGATTTTTCAAACCAATTTATCCCCGAGTTTGTTGTTTTTAAAATTACTCCCCTGTTTGCAACGTAAAATCCTATTTCTGAGGATGAAAAATTAAAAATGGGGAAATTAAACATACTCCAATAATTTCGCGATCCTTTTGTAGGTATAGTTGACGATAAACTCCAATTTAATCCGAAATTGTTAGTCCTATAAATTACTTCAGTATTTGTATTTGGTATTACCTCTGGTTTAAATCCAAGGTAACCATATCCATCCGCTTTCATTTCAAAACAAAATCCATACACATAAGTTACAGGTACCGGAAAGATTGAAACCTGAACCCAGTTAGCACCTGCATCAGTTGTTTTAAGAATTGAAGTTTCAGCACCAGAAGTATTAATCCTTACCACATATCCAGTAGTGGAATTAATGAAACTCATTTTTCTGCATTGTTCAGTACTGGTATTTATAATACAAGGCTGCCAAGTCGCACCCTGATTTGTTGTTCGCCACATGTTATTAGATGGCGCAGCATATTCTCTCACAGTAAAAAAACCAACTTGTTCAGTGATAAAGCTAACTTCAACAATAGCAGAACTAAGAGTGTAGCTTAGAGACCAAGTAAAACCTCCATCGGTAGTTTTTTTGAGCTGGTCATCATTTACAACGGCAAAACCCGTATTTGCATTAACAAATGTCAGGCATTCTAGAGAAGGAGTAATAGTTGCGGTTAATACCCAGTTATTCCCCCCATTAGTAGTCTTAAATATTGAAGCTTGATTATAATAATAAGATGAAGCAGCATAAACTATATTTGAATCTATTACACATAAAAATTCAATAGGTTGATTATCAAAATTAAAATTAACTACACTCCAGTTTATTCCACCATTAGTAGTTTTTACAAGACTTCCTTTTTCTCCTGCAGCAAACCCTGTATTTATATTCAAAAATTTCACGACATTTAAATCATTACCCTGCGGTAAAGGATTCTGCCACTGCCAACCACTTTGCGCAAAAGTACTTTGTGATGAAAATAATAGAATGAATAAAATTACCAGTGTTGAAATTTTGAAAGGCAGATGTAAGCTTCTCATAGCTTTCTCCTTTAGGGTTATGAGGAATGTTTAATATAATTTATTCTTAGTTACTGAAATTATAAAGGTATAAAAAGGGTATTATCTAAGTAGAAGTTTTAAATCTGAAATCTGAAATCTGAAATTAGAACGAGTTTTCCCACTCATAATCCATCTTATAATATCTGATAGCTTTATAAATGGAACGGGCTATATCGTACTGACCATCTTTAGAGCGAAGATAAGCTTCATCTTTTTTGTTGGAAAGGTAGCCGCACTCAACCAGCACGGAAGGCATTGATGCAGTCCAGTTTACGATAAATTCTTCTTCAAGAATTCCCCTGTTCTCTAACTGTGTAGTCTTAGTAAGCTCCGTTTGAAGGATGGATGCAAAACGTTCTGAATATCTTCTATAGACATTCGTAAGCATTGATGAAAGAATAAAATCATTCTGGAAAGTAGGTCTGCCTCTGAGTGAATCTACATTATCTCTCAATAACTGATTTTCACTCTGAGTTATTTTTACAGCATCGTTGGTTTTTGTGGGTGAGATAACATAAATTTCAAACCCTGATTTATCTGTCTCTTCCGGCAGCTTTGAATTACAATGAATGCTAACGAAAAGTTTTCCTTTTTTGGAGTTAGCAATTCTGCCGCGCTCTTTTAACTCAGGGAATGAATCATCATCGCGAGTCATATATACTTCCATATCGGTATAATTTTTCCTCAACATCTCGGCAAGATATTTTGCTATGAGGAGATTATAATTCTTCTCCGGAATTTTGCTGACGCTTGTACTTCCCGGGTCCTTACCACCATGCCCGGCATCGATTATCACAACGTCAATCTTACTTCCCTCTTTCCGTACATTAGTCTGGCTTTCACTCTGATTAAAGAATATAATCGAAGAAAAAATAAGTATTGAAAGTAATATATAGAAGTATTTTCTTATAATTGTTAATTGTTAATTAATTAACGATAATTCGTTACCTGAAAAGCAAAATCCAGATCAGCGGCGTTAAGCATTTTTATTACTTCCTGCAAATCGTCCTTCGATTTTCCCTGCACGCGCACCTGCTCATCCTGAATAGAAGCATTCACTTTTATCTTCATATCTTTTATCATCTTTGTAACTTTTTTTGCATTCTCTTTATCTATTCCTGCCTGCAAAGTGATTTCCTGTTTAGCCGTTCCCATTCCGCTTCCCTGCTCAATCGTTCCGTACTTCAGAGCCTTAACTGATATGCCTCTCTTGATAAGCTTATTCTGAAGGATATCATTCACGACTTTCACTCTGAAATCATCTGCCGATGTTACATTAATTTTTTTATCTTTTTTATTGAGAGTTATTTCACTGTGGCTGCCTTTTAAATCGTATCTCTGCTGAATTTCCTTTATCGCCTGATTCATTGCATTATCAACTTCCTGTAAATCAATTTCCGATACTATATCAAATGAGAATGTATCTGCCATATTCTTTCTTTTATTTTAAATTAATAAAATGCGTTCTTTATATGAACTATGTTTTTTTCGTTATTCATTAAATAAACTACAATTACATCCAGCCTTATCTGATAGTCCTGATACATCTCGTTCTCATATAAAAACCCTTCTGCTGCTTTTCTTATCTGCGCCTGTTTCTTTGCATCTACCGATTCTTCTCCTTCACCGAACTTCTTGCTTCTTCTTGTCTTTACTTCTATGAAAATGAGTTCCTTATCTTTTCCATCGCCTTTTGTAAAAATTAAATCCGCTTCCGCCCTCTCAAATCTGTAATTATTTTTTAGAAATGTATATCCGTTTTCTATCAGAAATTCCTTTGCAAGCAGCTCACCTGTTTTTCCTAATCTATTTTTATAAACACAATTGTTCACTTTCCTGTTCGGTTGATAATGGTGCTGTTTCCATAAAATTTTTACAGAAAGAACGGCGGTGTATCGGGCATAATCCATGCTCTCTTATATTAGCTATATGTTCTTTTGTTGCATAGCCTTTATGCCTGCTGAAGTTATAATTTGGATACTCTTTGCAATACTCTCTCATTATTCTGTCCCTGGTAACCTTTGCTAAAATAGATGCGCAGGAAATTTCAAAAACTTTCGCATCACCTTCTACAATAGTTTCATAGTTTAATTCTTTTTCTTTTCCTTCTTTCAGCTTAAAATATTTTCCATCAATCAGGAATTTTTCGCATTTCTGTTTCAGTTCAAAAGCTATCAGACCCATGCCCTGCATGGTTGCTGCAAGTATATTTATTTCATCTATAACATTATGCTCAATTCTTTTAATTACAAATTCACCGCCGGATGAAACAATCTCTTCGAATAAAATCTCTCTGTCCGGTTCTGAAACTTTTTTTGAGTCAGTTATGAATTCGTTAAAATAATTATTCGTATTTATAAAGCCGGCTACAACTACCGGACCTGCTAATGGTCCCCTGCCCGCCTCATCTATTCCGCAAATAAGCATGTATAAAGTTATTGGAAATAATTTTTTATTAAAATGGAAATCTAATGTGAAAATTTAACGCCTTCATCAATAATCATTTGCAATGATTTGAAATTATTCTGATTAACATTCTTATACTTTTTCATATCAAACATCAAATAATTGTCTGTGGCAATTCCGACTAACCCACCTACAATCCCAGCTATTACAGGAATAGAAATTGCAGTGAGAAGTGTTGAGTAACCGTCCTGATCTCCTTTCTCTCCCTTTTTTATTGCTTTACTGAATATTTGCAAAGTCAGGTAAGTAGCTGCTGCACTTCCTAAAAATCCATAAGCTGCATACTTCCATCCGTTATTACCACTCTTGTATCCGATTTTTTTTATTTTGTTTAACTCTATCTTTTTTGAAACTGTAAGATTTTCTTTCTTGAAATATTCTATACTAAGAATTTTTTCAGAAAGCGAAACAATTCTAACTTCATTAGTATTAGAATTACTGCTGTCAATTTCTGTAAATTCTATAGAGAAAATATATCCGGTTTTATAAAATTTAATAGAATCTATCTGTGAATTTGCTCTTTCGCTTGTAAAAAATAAAATTAGTACAATTAAGATCTTTTTCATTATTTTAAACTTTTCATTCACATCATTTAAAATCAGCGAAATCAGTGATTCAATTTCCTACTGATTCGGTATATCACTATGCTCAACCTTAACAGGATTCAGACTCTCTCTGAATTTCGTCACAATCTGAATACATCTCGGAATATCATCCGGAAGCAGAACAAGCAACTCATTTTTCTTTGTATGCGATAGCGCAAACTCGATTGCCTCTACTTCATCCGCAATTACTTTGTGCTTTATTTCCGGATTTGCTTTTAAAATTCCCTTCAGCAGCAAATCAGAAATTTCATTCGCCGTTGCTCTTCCCCTCAGATTATCATCCTGCCTTATAACAACTTTTGTAAACATTTTTCCTACTACCGTTCCGAGCTTAATAATATCTTCATCTCTTCTGTCACCCGTTCCGGCAACAACGCCGATTTTAACTTTGTTCGGGAATTTATCAACAAACTT
>JBHEKU010000031.1:0-7433 GCA_041859205.1 Ignavibacteria bacterium
CCAATGAAAAAGATTCTGTTTTTAATACTCTTTATAACAGCAAATTGTTTCGCACAGAATCCTGACATTCAAATGGTAAATGCCTTTCCTGCTCTTACCTTTGATTTTCCCGTTTATCTTACTCACGCCGGAGATAATACAAACAGAATTTTTGTGGCGGATCTTTACGGAAAAATCTATGTTTTCCCCAATGATACAAATGTCACTGCATCGCAAAAGAAAATTTTTCTTGATATTGTAAATCTTGCAAGATACGATGGAGAGATGGGACTGCTGGGGATTGCTTTTCATCCCAACTATGCATCTAACGGATACTTCTATGTAAACTATAATGATGTCAACACTGGCAAGACTACTATCTCAAGATTTTCAAGAAGCGCCGGAGACCCTGATAAAGCAGACTCACTTTCCGAGTTTAAAATCATCCAGATATATCAACCATACGATAATCACAAAGGCGGACAAATTATGTTCGGCGCAGATGGTTATTTATATATCGGAATGGGAGACGGTGGAAACCAGGGAGACCCCGGAAACCGCGCACAAAATAAAGATACACTGCTCGGAAAAATTTTACGTATAGATATAAATAGTACAAGCGGTTTATTGAATTACTCTATTCCCCCGGATAATCCTTACGCAGTAAGCGGCGGTGCAAAAGAAATTTATGCGTTGGGCTTTCGCAATCCCTGGAGATTTTCTCAAGATGCTGAAACAGGTTTAATTTATGTTGGTGATGTAGGACAGGGCAATTATGAAGAAGTAAATATTCTGCAAAACGGAAAAAATTACGGATGGCGTATAACTGAGGGTTTCAGCTGCTATAATCCTTCAAGCGGCTGTGATACAACCGGCATTACTATGCCAGTAAAAGTTTACAATCATACAGGCGGAAACTGCTCAATAACGGGAGGCTTTGTTTACAGAGGACAAAGAAGACCTGAGCTGACAGGAGCATATATTTACGGAGATTACTGCTCAGGCAAAATTTCTATGATGAGATATTTTAACGGAGTTGTATCGCAGGATTCAATGCTCGTAGATACTCCCAATTTAATTCTTTCCTTCGGCGCAGATCAGAATAATGAATTATATTGCATGGCTCAAAACGGAAGCATTTACAGATTCAATAAAAGCACTTTATCAACTAATGTAAATATCACAGCTATACCTGATGGATTATATGATGAAGTTAATAACAGATTAAATATGAAAGATAGCGTAAGAGTTTATCTGAGAAATAATTCAGCGCCTTATGCAATTGTTGATTCAACTATAGGTATTTTAGATTCACTTACATTTACTGCCCCTGTAATTTTTAACAAAGCTCTCACAGGAAATTATTATATAGAAGTAAAGCATAGGAATTCACTTGAGACCTGGAGCAATCAGATAAATTACACTGTCGCAGTAAATACAAATTATAATTTTACATCTGTAGTTACGCAGGCATACGGAAGTAATATGATTTCAAAAAACGGTAAGTGGTGCATTTACAGCGGAGATATAAATCAGGATGGATTTATAAATGGGAATGATTTTACTTTTTACTCAACTCAGTATGGCAGCACAGGATATTTTAACTCAGATTTAAACGGTGACGGAGTGGTTAATGGAAACGACTTTACGATTTTCTCGAATAACTACGGGAAGAGCGCGTTACACCCGTAAAATAATTTAATCTGCCTTCTTTAAAATTTTTTCAGAAAGTAAAATTAAATTCATAACTTCCTTTTCGTTATTAGAACCGGGAGCTTTTATAAGCATTCCTTTCTGAGAAAAAAGAATTCCAAAATAACCGCTTGCGCATTTCTTAGCATAAACTGCAAGAAGATATCTTTGAATCTCAGAGTCAATTAATTTCATAATTGAATTCTGTGATTTAATAAACGCTATATAATGATCTGCAAAGTCTTTTTCTCCGTGAGAAGTCATATCCATAGAATCAAAATCTTTTTCTAAATCCCCATGAAATAATACTTCAATATTATCTTTTATATATCTTTCCGGATTACTCTGCGGCGCAGCATCTTTATAATGCATATGCATCACTCCAAATCCGTCATCAACATAAACACCATTACAGGTATATCTCAAAAGAGATTCATCTTTTCTGGTGATATGGTTGCGGTGCAAGTCAACGAAGTTCTCAATATTCCATGAGCGTCCGTTTGACTTACCGGTGATTTTATAATTTATCGAGCGGTCAGGTTTGGCTTGAAAGAAAAAATTATTTTTTCTGCAAAAATTTTCCAAAGCCCTGAAAGCTGCCTCTTTATTTACCTTTGCAACATATAGAACTGCAAAGCCAAAAGTCATGACAACCCAGCATGACCACGATGTCGGATCAGTAAATCCCATTTTTCTTTAAATGTTTACTTAATTTTATTATTATTATATTGAAATTAAAGTTAAAAAGAAATTAAGAACAAATTGTTCCTTCTTCCTCTTGTGTAAACCGGCGAAACTATCTTCACTACACTTTTGTTTTTATTTCTTGATAAATAGATAACCCCAAACAATGTTCAACTATACAAATTTTGATTCTGTTCTTTTTATTCCTGTATACGGGCTTCTTCTTCTTCTTATGGCATACCTTGGAAACCTGCTCGCTAAAAAGGAAAGAAAAATGTATGAAGGATTCAGAGATTATAAAGTAGAAGGATTACTAGTATCTTTTGTAACTCTCCTCTCGCTGCTATATGCATTTGTATTTGCAGGAGCTGCAGCACACTACAGGGATGCACAATTATTAACAAGACAGGAAACCGATGAGCTTGCTTCCGTACACCGATGGTCAAATCATTTTGAATTTGAAGACCGCAGAAATTTTCAAAAGCTTCTTACTGAATATGTCGAGTTCCGCGCAGACTTTTCAAACGTTAGAAACAAAGAAAAAACTTCCGAACTTCAAGATGGTTTGTGGAATTACTTAATGAAAATGGAAAATGACCCCAAGCAAAATCTCACCGCCGTTAAGATGTTAACTACACTTGATACTGCAATTCATTTATATTGGGATAAGTACTATGTACTTAAAGATAGGATTCCTTTACCTTCGATAGTATTACTCTTTATAGCTTCTTTATTAATTACTTTTTTTGTAGGATATGCAAATGAAAACAGAGATAGTCATTTCTCGGTAAACATATTTATATTTGTTTCGCTAAATCTGATTATTATGATAACGATAAGAGAGCTTGATATGCTACATCAGGGATTGATACAGGTAAGCAGGGAAAGTCTTACAGACTTTGCTAAGTTGTTAAGACAAATGTATGAATCCGGTAAATAAATAACATGGATTCCCGCTCTGTGGTTGGAATCACAGAGCGGTCAGATTTTCTTTGTAGTTCATTAGGGGGTAATGATTTTAAAAGAATTAATCTTTTAATCCAAAAAAATATTAATCCATTTGTCTTCTCAGAAACGCAGGCTTCTGGAAGTCATCGCTGATTTTAAATTCTTCAATATTTTCATCAGTATATTTTTCTTCAACATGTTTTTCTTCACTAAGGTCATCGTTCAGTTTTATTTCTCTTCTCTGCCAGGCCGGTTTATCTAAATTAGAAAGTTCGTTATCTGTTATCATTGTTGTGATTTTCGGAGCGTAGTTAGGTTTAATTTCTACTACCTTTGCTTCTCCGTTACCGTTCAATGTTTTCTTCTGTCTGTTAAAACCTGTTGCGATAACAGTAACCATAATTTCATCTTTCATCGTATCATCCTTAACCATACCGGTAATAAACGCAGCATCTTCGCCTGCAGCTTCCTGTATGATAGAATTAATTTCGTTTAATTCATGAATGCTTATCTTCGAATAACTTACATTCGTAAGAACACATTCAGAACCTGCGATATCAATTAAATCAAGAAGCGGATTTGATAATGCAGCAGCGGCAGCTTTTGCAGCTCTGCCTTCACCTGTAGCAATACCTGTACCCATCATTGCTTCGCCTTCTTCTTTCATGATAGTTCTTACATCGGCAAAGTCAACGTTGATTTTTCCGGGCTTCGTAATGATTTGTGATATACCGTTCGTTGCATTATAAAGAACTCTGTTTGCAAGGTCAAAAGCATCTTCTTCAGAAGTGTCTTTACCAACAAGGTCAAGAATTCTTTCATTCGGAATAACGATAAGACTATCGATTTCATCACTCAGCTTTTGCACACCTGACTCGGCAAGTTTCATTCTTGGTTTACCTTCGAATGCAAACGGCTTTGTTACGATAGCAACCACCAGCGAGTTCATAGCTTTTGCAATATGAGCTATTGCAGGTGCTGCTCCGGTACCTGTTCCTCCCCCCATTCCGGCAGTAATAAAAACCATATCGCTGCCTTCGAGCATTTTTTCGATTTCATCACGGCTTTCTTCAACCGCTTTAAAACCAACTTCTTCTTTCATTCCGGCGCCAAGTCCTTTTGTGACGTTTTTGCCGATTTGAATTTTTACATCTGCCTTACTCATATCAAGAGCCTGTGCATCTGTATTGATGGCGATAAACTGTACTCCGTCGATGCCTTTATCCACCATCGAGTTAATAATGTTTCCGCCTGCGCCGCCGACACCTATTACTTTTATTTTTGCGCCGCTCATTTGGGTTGGAACGAGTTTAATCATGTTAATTTTTCCTTTCGTGTTAAGGAATTTATTTGGGTTAGTTAAATAATAATTTTTGTTTTAAGATGAAAAATTTTAAAATTTAAAGCTCATCGAACCATTCTTTAATCTTTGCAAGTATTCCTTTTGCATTAAGCTTTTTTGACTTCTTCTTTTTATCTGTTGGTGAAAGTTTATAAGCATCATTGAGTGTTTTTACTCTGTGAAGAACAAGTCCCACACCTGTTGCAAAAATCGGGCTCTCAACTTCTTTTGTTAATCCTCCTGAGAGGCCTGTAGGAAATCCTAAGTTAACTTCCATACCAAGCACTTCTTCGGCAAGCTCACGTGAGCCTCTTACCAGTGAACCGCCGCCTGTTACTACTACTCCGGCATGTAACTCTTTTTGTATTCCAGAGTTTTTTAACTCAACAGCGCTAAGCTCAAATATATCCTGCATGCGTGCCATGATAATTCTTGAAAGAATACTTTTCTTAGTGCGCTTCGGCTGATTTCTATGAATAGATTCAAAAGTAATTTCATCATCGTTCAGAATTTCGCTAAGTGTAGCATAGCCGTATTCTCTTTTAATTCTCTCTGCTTCAGCATCTGAAATTCCGAGAGCTTCGACTATATCGTTCGTTACTAAATTCCCTGCAATGCCAATGCCTGCAGTATATTTTAAAACTCCTTTTTTGAAAACTGCAACGTCAGTTGTGCCGCCGCCGATATCAATCATTGCAACACCGACTTTCTTTTCTGTTTCATCAAGAACTGAATAAGATGAAGCAATAGGCTCAAGCACTATGTCATCTATATCAACTCCGCAGCTTGTAACGCATTTGGATAAATCGTCGATAGATGAAACAAGACCCGTAATAATATTAACTTTTGCTTCAAGCTTTGTACCGAACATCCCTACCGGTGTTTCATAAATTCCGTCCTTGCCGTCAATAATATATTCCTGAGGAACGACTTCAATTATTTTTGTATCGCTTGGTAATTTTAAAATTCTGGACTGGTCAAGCAATCTTCTTACATCTTCCTCTGAAATAACTCTGTCAGGATTGTTTATCCCAATGATACTGCTTGACTGAATACATCTTATATGATGCCCTGCAATACCGACAGATACCGATGAAATATCTACACCTGAATTTAACTTGGCTTCATCAAGGGCTGCCCTTATAGATTCAATTGTCTTATGAGGATTGACAACAATTCCCCTGTGCAAACCATCAGACGGTGCCTTGCCTATCCCTATTATATCTATTTTTTTATCACCCATTATCCTTGCAACGATAACGCATACCTTCGTTGTGCCGACATCAAGTCCCACAACTATATCTTCATCCATGTATGATTTTGTATTTTTCGACATAATATTTTATTGATAGTTTACTACAATCTGATTCGAGTAACGTAAATCGAGATAATTTATTTTTTTGTTTCTGTTATCGGGATAAATTTGTGTCAGATAGTTATTCAAATATGTTAACCTGTTCAAAATTGTTTTCTGATAATCTTTATTTGCAATGCTTTCTGTTTCTCTTGGTAAATAACAAGGGAACGGAATGTCATTCGTATAAACTATTATTGAATTAGGGTCTGCAAAGTTTATTTCAGAAATATTATTGTACAACACTTTATTCTTTTTGTATGTATTCATTATCATAAACATTGCAATTCTTATCTCTTCACTTTTTAATTTTGAAGACTGCACTTCTGCCGGAGTCAGTTTTAACCCGCTTATTACAGGCAGATCAAAAATCTTTTTTATGTTCTTGTAAGTGAATAACTCAAGCTCTTCATCTATCAGCTTCACTTCATTATCAAGACTTACAATCGCAAGAGGTCTTTTTTCGATAACTTCAATCACAAGTTCATCCGGCGGCTGCTTGCTTACAAATGCTTTTTTAATTTCCGGATGTCTTAAAATCCTGTCCTGAATAATTTTTAAATTCAGTTCATCATCAAATGCAACTGTATCTCTTAATCTTGCAATATCCAGTATTTCATCCCGCGTTACAGATACATTACCTTTTATCGTTATCTTATCATATTTGCTGTCTGCCTTCCATTTATTTGCCAATACAACAGACGACACTACTATAAGTATTATGAGAAAGAATAAACTTAGAAATCTATATTTGCGGAAAATTGCCATTTAATTTTTTTACCAAATCAATATTTATTTTTTACAATTGATACATACTCATCGCAGTAATTCGTTATTGTTCCTGCGCCCTGGAAAATTACTATATCTTTATCTTTTACAATCTCTTTCAGCTTGCTGAAAATTTCTGATTTCTCATTGAAGGAATACGATTCCTTTGGGTAATTTTTATTGAACTCTTTAAATATTAAATCACTTGTTACACCTTCAATCGGCAGCTCTCTTGCCGGATAAATTTTATCAAGAATAAGTATATCTGTCTCTGAAAATGCATCACTGAAAGCCTTATAAAAATCCTGTGTTCTCGAATACAAATGCGGCTGAAACACTGTAATAATTCTTCCAAGATTTATCGAACGCGCTGCTTCTAGAGTAGCTTTTACTTCTGTCGGATGATGTGCGTAATCATCGTAAACCCTTATACCATTTGTAAACTTCAGCTCAAATCTTCTCTTTACTCCGCCAAAGCTTTGCAAAGCATTTGAAATCTGTTCAGCATTCAATCCTGTTTCCTTCGCAGCTAAAAATGCTGCCGAAGAGTTAAGCATATTATGTCTTCCGATTACAGAAAGATTTATCTGCGATTCATTTAATTTAAATGAACAGGTTTTTTCCGAGTAAGTAATGTTATCAATGGCAAAATCATTTTCATCATCA
>JBHEKU010000038.1:0-5731 GCA_041859205.1 Ignavibacteria bacterium
GCAGCTATGAGTGTGATTCGAACCGAAGTTATGTCCTATTTCATGTGAAACTACCATAGCATCCCATGAATAATTCGGCAGCTGGTTAATAGGGCCATCCGTATTGCTGAAACCGTATCCATACCCTGCAGCTGTTGAAGCACAAAGAGCATCAACCCAGGCAATGCCACCAAGGCCGCCGCTTCTGCGAGTTATAAAATGCGCAAGTGTTCTTGGTGTTGCCTGCATATTTGAATTCCACCATGTTCTGAATTGATTGAGCAAAGTGCTGGAAGTTGTTCCTGTATATGGGTCAGTAGTTGTCCATACGTGAATGCTTGGAACAACAAACTTAACATTGATATCCCTGTTATATAATGCAGATGAAACACCCATTAACGAAAGCACATAAGCTGATACATTAGGGATGGACTGACCGTATAAGTTATACGTTATCTGATCTACTTCAAGCGCAATGTTTGCCTGAAGAAAAGTAGTGCTTACAGGACTATCGGGATTAAAGTTCGCCATGCTTCTTTTTGCATCTTCAGATTCGGCAAGCATATCAGTAGCGCACTTAAAATCTTGCTTTGCAATAATTTTATTGTTTGCGTACAGAATACAGTTATCAGTCATTCTGTTTTCTTCGAGTGTAGCCAATGTGTAAGAGTTATTATCGGTGAGCATAATACCCTTCACAAAATTTTCAGCGAAACATAACACAACCATTGAGTTCATATCATTATTATAAAATCCTTTGTAGCATTTGAATGGAATATCCGCTAAATATGTTTTTCTTCCTTCAGCTGTTTCTTCCATAATAACTGCGCCGGGAGCTAAAACTTCAAACTCTGTCAGCTTCAGATTTGCACTAGCGTTGCCCTCGAGCGGAATATTGATTTCTAAATTTTTGTAATCAGAATTTAAAATTTGTTTTACCGATTCCTTATTAACAGATAAGAACTGCGGAGCACTGACTTCTTTAAGGTATTTTGTATTTAAGTTATCGAACTGCGTCGGCTGTACTTTTGTAAATAGCGGAATGTTTTCGCAGTAAGAACTTACAGGTAAAAACAGTAATACAAATACCAAAAAATGTAATTTTTGCATTTTTGTTAGTTAGCTTTTAATTAATTAGTTTTTTTAAAATTGCAGTCTCCGTTGACAAATTATTATCACAGGATATGAAATGCAATAGATTTAAATATACGGGGGTTTACAACTCGATTTTTGTGAGATAAAAGGCTTAGAGTATATAATTTTATTAAATTTTTTGATTTAATCCAACCATTAAAATTTCTTTCCTGTTTTTCATCCACTCTATAAATAATGGGTTCCCGGCTGATTTTATTTTCTGATTCAGAATATCCACAAGATTGTATTTTATAACTTCTTCGTAGCTGATATTCTGATTCAAAATTTTATCGAATACTTCTTTAAACTTATTTTCTTCAAGTGAATAAATTGAATAGATGAACTGCTGGAATGCAAGCCTGTCGGATGTAAAACCTGATATATCTTTATCAGTAATTTCATTTTTATTCCATCCCTCTTGCCAGTAGTTTTTCAGCGCGTCTGAAGCTATAAACCTCGGACCGTAGTAATCATTGAAGAGCAGAGTTTTATATGCCTCAAAGCTGTCATTACTTTTATAATTTTTCAAAGCATGAGCAATATCTTTATATATAATTTTATTGTCTATCTCTTCATCGGCAAGCTGAAGCAATCTTGCAGAAGTTTTATTTATAAATTCTGTATCAGTTGTATCGATAATAATTTTTCCAAGAGCGTTTATTGCTGATGATTTTACTTTTACATTTTCGTCATAAGTTAGCTGCAGTAATTCTTCTTTAGCTGACGGATTTCTTGTCTCACCAAAAAGATAACAGATGAAAGAAAGCTGGCTTGAATTATATCTAGGTTTTGTTCCGTGAGCTCCCAAAAAAGTATTATAATAAAATAATTCCCTCTTGAAGACTTCTGCCATAGAATATCCAATTTTAAAAGCGAGGTTTCTTAACACAAGACTTACTCTATGGTCATCTGTATCTAAATATTTTAAAATATATTCAGCAGTGTTTGTGCTGTCTTCAACAAGTTTATTAAATCCATATTCCTGCCATTTTGAAAAACGCGGCTCAATTGTCTTTGCCATAATAAACAATTCATCCTGAGAATAATTCCCAAAACCATTTAATGAAGTATTAATCTCAACTTTATAATTTTCTCCGCTGACCTGATTCGGAATTTCATCCTGAGCAGCGACATCATTGAACGCTCCCCAAAGCGAACTGTTGCTCAGTGTGCTATCATATCCCGGTTCCGAATAAAAATCTGTTCCGCTTCCGTCTAGAAAAATTCCTAAACTCCCGTACTCTCTTCGCGGATTTCCGTATCCTCTGCAATTGCCCGGCTCTTTATTTAAGTAGCCGTCTCTTCCCTCACTATCGATGAACATTCCGATTCCATTCGCATTGCCTGCGCCCTGCGAAAGCGAGTATGCTGAATAGTTATCATTACCTTTCTGGTCGAACAACATTCCGAAACCGTAATCATGCCCGCATCCCTGTGATACTTCGTTTGACTGATAAAAATCTCAGCCTTCATCATCCTGCAGCAAGCCGACTGCTAAGTGAATACCTGAACCCTGCGAATACTGATAGCCGTTATATTTATCGTTTCCTTTTTTATCAATGAGCATACCGAGCGCATACCAGTAACCGCCGCCCTGCCCGAAAATATCTGTGTTATAAATATCGTTGCCTTCGCAGTCAAGCAGCAAACCGATTCCTCCCGCATAATATGGACGAAGCCCGAGCCCGTATCCCTGACACATAGAAACATAATGGTCTTCATATCTTCCAATATCCAATGCGCGCGGAGAAATGAGATAAGAGTCATTTCCTTTTTCATCAATGATTGAGCCGATGCCCTGAGTCATACCGAATGCCTGTGAGCAGGTGTTTGCAATGTAAGTATCGTTTCCGTTTTTATCATATAAAAGACCGATGCCGAAACATGCCGCTCCCTGTGAAAAAGAATTGCCTTCATAAATATCATCGCCGGCTTCATCGTACAATAATCCTATGCCTCCGATAGCTGCGCCGAGCGAACCTCGTTGTGATTTATAAATATCGTTGCCTGCTTTATCAAAAATCATTGAAGTAGAAAACACCGCTCCGGCTAAACCAAAATCTGAGTAAGTATTATAAAAATCATTCCCGGCAAAATCCATTATGCACGAAAAATTATTTCCGGTTAAAATTTCAGTTGACATATTATAAACATCATCGCCGCCGATATCAATTATTAAATCAAAGTGACCGTTGTAAATATTTTTTCCTGCATCGCCTATTGCAATGCGTACGTCTCCGTCGTCAAGGTAGTAGTAGAAGTCACCTTGAACGAAGGAGTTGGAGATGTATTGATTCTCTAGAAGTTGAATATTTTTGATGTTCTTAAAAACGTGCAAATAAACAGCTAGAAATTTTCTAAAATACTGATACTCTGTTGCGGATATATCTCCACCATCAAATTTTTCCATAATCTCTAAAGTCTTTTTAGAGATTTTCCATGATGAATCCCGAGCAGCATTAAATTTAAAAATATCATTATTGCTATTATCTACATCATCTTGTGAATCTTCAATAATTGAAAAAATATTCTTTTTAAGAAAAGCTATCTGTTCGTTTGTAAAGTTTTTTTTAAGATCATCATAATGATTTTTTTTATAGTAATAAATTTCGCGTCTAATATCCTCCAGACTTTCCTCCCACGAGTTAATAAAATCTTTTTCATTTATCGAAAATGTAGGATGTTCAACTACAGTAAAAAATTCCCCTCTTTTATCTAACATTCTACTAAAGGAAGAGATGATACTTAAAATATCCATATTGTCATATGTCTTCATCTTCTCCATAAACTCAAATGACTTCAGTGGAGACTCCATCAGCTCTTTCACTTTTGGCAAAAGAAGTTTTGAATTATTCGTAGGTGATTTATCTTTATCGGTAGAAATCGGGATAGTAATATCCTTCTCACTAAGTCCCCTGAATGAAAGAGTTTTATTCAGTTTAGATTGAACGTCATTCTGTGTCTCTTGCTGTGAATAACAGTTAAGAAAAATTGATAATGATAAAACTGTAAATAGCACTTTCATAATAACGCAATTAACTGTTCGAAAATTATATTAACCCCACCCTTCAGGGTGGGGGCTGCAAAAATTTTTAAGATGCCCTTCAGGGCAAAAATTTAACCCTAAAGGGTTGGAATATACTTATTTCCCCCACCCTGAAGGGTGGGGTTACTGTGTTACTTATATTTATATGTTAGCTTCTTTTTAGAATGTTAATCAATTAAATTACATTGAATAACGAAAGTATAAAAGGTATTTTTACCGAATGAATTTAAAAGACTTAAACTCCATTTTTTCACAGGCAAAGGACAAAAAAATTGTTGTTATCGGCGATATAATGCTCGATAGATATTTGCTTGGAAACGTAACACGCATTTCACCTGAAGCGCCCGTGCAGGTATTCGATATCGGCACATCGGAAAATAAACTCGGCGGCGCAGCAAACGTTGCTTATAATATTAAAACTCTCGGCGCAGAGCCGCTGCTAATAGGCGTATGTGGAAACGATGACGATGCAAAAATTCTAAAGAATGTTTTTGACGGACTAGGAATAAGTAACGATGGAATTATCTGCGAAGATAACAGAATGACTACATGCAAGACACGAGTAATTGCAGCAGCACATCACTTGATAAGAATTGACAGCGAGAGCAGAACTAACATTTCTGAAGAGTCGAATAAAAACATTCTTGCTTTACTTGAACAGAATAAAAACGATTTTGAAATAATTATTCTTGAAGATTACAACAAAGGTGTTTTAACAAAATCTTTGATACACTCAGTAATTCAATTCGCAAAAAAGAATAATAAAAAAATTCTTGTTGACCCTAAGTTTGAAAACTTCTTTGAATACAAAGATGTCTTCTTATTCAAGCCAAATAGAAAAGAGCTTGAAGATGCAATTTTAAAAAGAACGAACGGAATAGATGAGCTTACGGAGCGCGCGATAGAATTCATCAAAAAAATTAATTGTAAAAATTTAGTCCTTACCTTAGGCGAGCATGGAATGCTGCTGATAGAAAACAACGACGGCACAATAGAAAAGATTACTGTACCAACACAGGCAAGAAAAGTTTCTGATGTATCAGGAGCAGGCGATACAGTTATCTCCACAATTGCAGTCTGTCTTGCAGGAAATGCTTCAGTAAAGGACAGCGTGATAATAGCGAACTTTGCAGCAGGACTTGTAGTTGAAGAAGTAGGTATTGTGCCCGTATACAAAGATGTTTTAATTGAATATTTAGTCGAAAGGGATATATAAAACATAATGGATACGCTTACAGAGAAATTTCAGCAGTTAAAAAATGAAGGCAGGAAAATTGTTTTCACAAACGGAGTCTTCGATATCATTCATCGCGGACACGTTTCTTATCTTAACGAAGCAAAAGCGCTCGGCGATTATCTGATAGTCGGACTTAATGCTGATGCATCTGTGAAGAGATTAAAGGGAGATTCCCGTCCCGTTAATAAAGAAGAAGACAGAAAATTTGTAATGGAAAACTTAAAGGCAGTTGATGAAGTGATAATATTTACTGAAGATACTCCATTCAATTTAATTTCAAAAATCATTCCTGATATACTTGTAAAAGGCGGCGATTGGAAAGAAGACCAGATAGT
>JBHEKU010000044.1:0-43853 GCA_041859205.1 Ignavibacteria bacterium
TTTTAGATAAAATAAAAAACGCTTATGCCTCTCATGAACCTGAAAAAATATGAGTGATATAAGCGTTGAATAGAATGTTATTCCTACGCCGGTACTAACCGGATCAGGTTCGTGGGTGTAATCTCAGCTAATAACTTAGGAATAAGTTACCGGCACCCCAAAACAAAAATTGTTTTATGTATTATATGTAAAGAACTATAGACCGTAATCTGCGGGATTTACAACCAACAATAAAGTCACTCCCGTGCGTGTATAAAGTTTGCCATGGTCAGTATCAGGCTCAGCATGATGGAAATCACCGGGACCTAAAACTCTGCCCTCTGCCTGAAAATCTCCTTCGAGAATTAAACACTCTTCCGGGGCCGAATGATGATGCTCGGGATATTCATTTCCTGCAGGGACTTTCATCATAAGCATAGCATAATTATTCTCGCGGTTGATTGAAAGAACTTTCACCTTCACTGCATCAAGTACGGGATGCGGAAACCATTCATCTGCCGAATCTGCAAATTTGAAATCAAAATCTTTATGTTCTTCTTTTCTCGGCGATGTTTTTATTCTTGCCATAATTTTATCTTTTAATCCTGCCGAAGGTGATTTCAATCTGGAAGAATTATTTAATATGGCGTTATTTATTTTTTCAACAATGTTGTTTACGTCGGAAGTGAGAAAAACATCTTCAAACCCCGCTTCTTTCAGGGATGAAATTAGTTTTTCCTTTTCAGGTTCACTAAGCGCGCCAATCGAATTTAAATATATGTCATCTTGCATTACTATCTTACCTTAGTTTAGATGTTTTAAACGTTCTCTTAGAAACATCATTGCAGATCTTATTTTTGTTTTAACCGTTCCTAAAGGGATTTTGAAATGCTCGGATAGTTCGGAATGAGAGAAGCCCTGATAATAGGCATACTCTATTAACTTTCTCTGCACATCGTCTAATTCTTTTATAGCTTCAAGTACTTCCTTTTGTTCCTGCCCTGCCACTGCAATGAACTCAGGATTACTTTTTTTGTAATCTTCGTTGAGATCAACTATTAACGTTTCATTAGTCTCATCAATATCGGAGCTCTGCTTTTTAGCGCGAAGTTTATCTATAGCCCTGTTCCTTGAAATACGAGTCATCCAGGAAATTGGATTTCCCAGGCGTTCATCATAAGTATCTATTTTATCCCAGATTAAAAAGAAAACTTCCTGAAGTACGTCTTCAGCTTCTGCTTCTGCTTCATTCTTTAAAATGAAATAAATTGTAGTGAATAAATACTTATTGTATAAATCATAAATCTCACCGATTGCCGATTCATCTCCGGCAGATATGCGTCTTAATAAATTTATATCTCTTTTTGTATTTTCGTGAGGAGTGTTAGCCACAAGCTTATCTATATATAAAAATACAACATTTCAAAAAAAAATTCACGCGATAAATCACTGCAATCTCGCATACGCAATCTAAACGCAAAGTTCGCTAAGCTCTGCGCAAAGTCCGCAAAGAAAAAAATTGTAAAAAATAAATAATTATTAATAAAAAAATTATCTTAGCATTCTAACCGTCAGCCTCTGTGCTCTCTGCGTTTAAATTATCTTAAAAAAAATCACGCAATAAATGTTGCAGCCTTTAATACTTTATTTTAACGCAAAGCACGCAAAATTTCTATGCAAAGTGTGCAAAGAAAGAACTGTACAAAATATTTTTCAAAAGTTTCTTATCGTTCTTAGCGTAAATCTTCGCGCTCTTTGCGTTTAAATTTGCAACTATATTAAAGAAGGTTAATTATTTACTACAACAGGTTCCATAGTCAAATTAATTCCAAATAGATGACTTACCTTATTTTTAATTTCTTCTGCTAATTCTAAAAGCTGTTTAGTTGTGCAGCCTCTGTTTACTAGTGCAAGCGAATGATTTTCTGAAATTGCCGCGCCGTTTTTATTCATTCCTTTATGAAAGCCGGAATTTTCTATCAGCCAGGCAGCAGGAATTTTATAACCCTCTGCCGTTTGAAATACTTTAGGCTTGATAGGGAAGTGAAATAAATTCTCTTCAAATTTTTTATACTCTTCTTCGTTCAGTACAGGATTCATAAAAAACGAACCGCACGATACTGAATTTTTATCATTTGCATCAATTACCATAGATTTTCTTTTTCTGATACTAATTACTATATCCCTTACAAATTTTAATTTACCCTGATTGGAGTAATTTATGTAATCAGAATTTTTTTCAACCTCATTTTTAAGCTCAGTGTATTTTAGCTCCGGCTCTTTATTCAGTTTCAGCATAAAAGTAACTTCGGTAATAATATACTTATCTTTTTGTTCGCGTTTAAAAATACTTGTTCTGTAACCAAAGCCGCATTCATCTCTGTTGAAATTAACAATTGCCAAATCTTCTAATCTCAAAGCCTGAACATGCACAATTGTATCTGAAACTTCCTGACCGTATGCTCCTACATTTTGTATTGGTGTTGCTCCAACACTGCCCGGGATTCCCGAAAGGCATTCAATTCCTTGCACGCCTTCGTTAACGCAAAATGAAACAAGCTCCTCCCAGTTATTCCCGCCGCCTGCCTTTAAAAAAACATCATGGTCGTTAACTGCATAGTTTAGTTCTTTGATGTGATTTTTTAAAACGAGTCCTTTAAATCCGTCATCAGGAAAAATTATATTGCTTACGCCGCCTACTATCTGAATTTTTAAATTTTCTTTTTTAGCAAATTGCAGAAGCTGTCTTAGCTCGTATACATTATTGAACTGCGCAAAATATTTTGCTGTGCCGCCTAATTTTATTGTAGTGATATCAGCCAGCTGTACATCTGATTTAATTATACTAATCAAAAATTTATATGGTTAATAATTTAGAAATGTTGTTCTTAATTGCAGGGAAATCCTCTTTTATCAATGCCCATAGAACATCTGTATTTACCGGAGATAAAATTTTATGGGAAAGTCGTCTGCGTGTTTTTATAAGATAGTTCCAGTTAACATCTTCGTTGGAAAGCCGGAATTCTCCCGTTATATTTTTACAATTATTTCCAATGGATTCAATTTCAAGTAATGCAGATTGAATTTTTCCTGAATCATTTTTAAAATCTTCGTATGAAATATTTTCAGTCAGCTGAAAAATTTTGTTGTATGAATCCAGAATTTCCTTAACTATTAATTTGTCTTCACGTTCAAACATATTTTACATTGTTTTTTATTCCGTCACGCAGCGGTGCGTCTTTTATATTTTCAAGTCCTTCATCAGTAATTATTTCTGCATCAATATTTAAAAGGCTTTCAATATACTCGGCAAAATCTATGAAAAGCATACCGATTGGTTTTTTAAATGAGACTACAAAATCGATTGCAACTGCTCCCGAATTTTTTTCAGGGAAATTGTAGATGCCGATTTTTTCCAATCCGTATTTGCTTTCCAGAAAAGGTTTTTGCTTGCTGATTATCTCCGTAATTTCTTTGTAAGTGTAACTCATTTTGATTTATATAGTAATGCAGTGCAATATGCCGAGCAGCCTTTCTTTGCTCCGACAAATCCTAATCCCTCAGAAGTGGTAGCTTTTATCGAGATGTTTTTGGTCTTAAGGATTTTAGAAATTTTTTCTTTCATCTCTTCAGTGTATTTATAAATCTTCGGCTCTTCCAGTATAATAGCGCAATCAATATTTTCTATTTTGTACTTCTTTTTTTTGATGAGCTTGTAAGATTGTTCGAGTAAAATCAGGCTGGAAATATCTTTAAATTTAGTATCTGTATTGGGAAACTGGTGGCCAATATCTTTATATCCGCAAGCGCCGAGAATTGCATCGCATATAGCATGAAGAAGAACATCTGCATCTGAGTGACCTTCGAGTCCCTTTGTATGCGGAATTTCCACTCCGCCTAAAATAAGTTTTCTTCCTTTTACAAGTCTGTGAACATCGTAGCCGAAGCCGACGCGAAAATTTGCCATTAATTTTGAGATTTAACAAAGATAAAAACATTTTTTCTAATTATTAATGAAGAAACAATTCCTGTGCCTTAAAAAAATATTCTGCCCTACTAATAGGGAAGAAATTCTTTGAAATGAAAATTGAAGTTTATATATTACTAGTGGTAAACTGTATCTCGACCTGACAATGCGATATGACGTACTGTCAGCTATGATTAAGAATAAAATGTGATTCGCCAAGGCGAATTACTACACTTACTTTGGTCGCCGGATTTATGCCAGAATAAAATGTGACAATAATGTGACAATAGACCTGACAGGTTTTTAATCCTGTCAGGTCAGAACCAGAAATAAAATGTGATTCGCCATGGCGAATTACTACACTTACTACGAGCGCCGCATTTTTGTTAATAAAAAATGTGACAATAATGTGACAATGTAAACAATGCTGGGGCGCCCTCGTCCCGCTTTCAGCGGGACTTGCCGTAAATGAAAAAGATTTTCAATCTTTTTTATTTACAGCAACCGAACCTTCGGTTCGGGAGGGCGCCTATTGTGAGTTCCCGATTCCTAAATGTAACAATAATGCGACTTTAGTCCTGACAGTCCGCCGCGGCGGATTCAATCCTGTCAGGTCAGAACCAGAAACAAAATGTTATTCGCCAAGGCGAATTACATTACAAGACAAGCTTCCCCCTCCTCGATAAGGAGGAGGATTGAGGGGACGGTCTAAAAGAAATGTTACAATAATGCGATTACAGAATTACAACTCAAACCTTATTTTGCCGTCCCGCCAGGTCGGGATGAAAACAAAATCCGTCAAAAATCCGTCACTGAGAGAAAATAAAAAGTTCAGTATTGTTTTAACAATATGGGAGAAAATAAAATCCGTCAAAAAAGAAAACGCAATCTGTGTCATCATAGAAATCATAATTATCTGTGTTATAAAATGTGACAATAATGTAACAATTTGTAACTCGTAATTTGAAACTTGAAACTGTAATGAGACAATCTTAACTTTGCTTTCAAAATCATATTAAAATGAATTACTCAACAGATAAAAACTTTGCGATTCAGCAAGACACAAACGACCCGTTAAAAAATTACCGTGAGAAATTTTTTATACCGGTAAATAAGGATAAAAAAGAACAGATTTATTTCTGCGGCAACTCGCTTGGACTTCAGCCAAAAACTGTTCGCTCTTATGTCGAACAGGAGCTAAAGGACTGGGAGCTTATGGGCATCGAAGGTGTAACACAAGCAAGAAACCCGTGGCTGCCGTATCATGAATTTCTGACGAAGCAGACTGCCCATTTAGTCGGTGCGAAGGAAAGTGAAGTCGTGAATATGAATACACTCTCTGTCAACCTGCACTTAATGATGGTTTCGTTTTATCGTCCCACAAAAGAGCGAAATAAGATTTTCATTGAAGGAACTGCTTTTCCCTCTGACCAGTATGCAGTGAAGTCGCAACTACGATTTCATGGCTATGATGAAAGTTCACTCATAGAAATCTTTCCTAAGCAAGGTGAGACTTATATTAAAACAGAAGATATACTTGAAGTGATTGAACGCGAAGGAGATAAAATTGCTTTAGTAATGTTTGCAGGAGTGAATTATTACACGGGACAGTTTTTCGATATGAAAAAAATTACTGAGGCAGGACATAAGAAGGGATGCCTTGTCGGATTTGACTTAGCGCACGCCGCAGGAAACATAGACGTGCAGCTTCATGACTGGGATGTTGACTTCGCTGTATGGTGCAATTACAAATATGTTAACGGCGGACCCGGAGCAATTGCCGGAGCATTCGTTCATGAAAGACATCACGCTGATAAAAATATTCCACGCTTCGAAGGCTGGTGGGGAAATGATAAGCAGACAAGATTTTTAATGAAGCCTGACTTCGTACCGATTCCTACAGTGGAAAGCTGGCAGCTTAGCAATCCTCCTATTTTACAATTGGCTTCACTCAAAGCATCACTCGATATTTTTGAAGAGGCAGGAATAAAAAACCTAAGAGAGAAAAGTAAAAAACTTACAGGTTATCTTGAATATTTATTGAAGGAAAATAAGTTAACGGAGAAATTAGAAATATTAACTCCATCTGATGCTGAACAAAGAGGTTGTCAGCTCTCACTAAGATTTTTCGGTAACGGCAAAGAGGTGTTCAATAAATTAATTGCAAGCGATGTAATATGCGACTGGCGTGAACCGGATGTAATTAGGATTGCTCCGACTCCGCTATATAATAAGTTTGAGGAAGTATGGGAGTTTGTTGAGATAGTGAAGGGGGTGATATAAGATGTAGACTTTCTCTCTACGACAAGATAAATATACATCTAAGATAAAATAATTCTCCCCTTGAGGGGAGTCCGACCGAAGGTCGGGAGGGGTGTTTGAACGAACACCCACCGTCTCGCCTGCGGCGAGCCACCTCCCTCAAGGGAGGAATTTATATTGAAGTCTTTACAGAGTAATAAGGGATAAATTGGGATCTCAAATTACTCACACCTTCTTCACTTCATAACCTTCTTTTGTATCTTTAAGCTCGTAGCCGAGTTCTTTTATTTTATTTCTAAGTTCATCAGATAGCGCAAAGTTCTTATCTTTCTTTGCCTGAAGTCTTTGCTCAGCAAGTGATTTAACTTCATTGGGGATATCACTGCTTTCAGCCTTTGTAATTTTATCTAATTGTAAACCAAACACTCTGTCAAAATCGAAAGCAAGTTCAAGTCTTTGATTTGCTGATAAAGAATCATCTTTAAGCATATTCCAAAGCACTGCAAGCGCTTCAGTGATTCCTAAGTCGTTATTTATTTTCTCAATAAATTTTTCTTTGTAATCATTCGGCTTATCATCTGCACTTTCATTTGCAGCTTTTTCTTTTAGAGATAAAATTCTTTCTCTTAATTTTTCATAGGCATTCTTTGCTCCCTGAAGACCTTCTTCGCTGAAGTTTAATTTCTTTCTGTAGTGAGCGTTTAGTAAAAAATATCTGTAGTGCATCGGTTCGAAGCCTTCTTCTTTTAAACGTGATAGAGTAAGTGTGCCGCCTTTTGATTTCGACATCTTCTCTTCGCCCATTAGAAGAAATTCACCATGTATCCAGTAGTTAACATATTTTTCACCGTTAGCAACTTCCGACTGCGCTATTTCATTTGTATGATGAACCGGTATGTGGTCAACTCCGCCGCAATGAATATCAAAGTGATTACCGAGTAATTTCTTTGCCATTGCAGAGCACTCAAGATGCCATCCGGGAAAACCAACTCCCCAGGGAGAGTCCCATTCCATCTGGCGTTTCTCATTCTTGTTGGAGAATTTCCATACAGCAAAGTCTGTCGGATTTTTTTTCTCCTCTGAAAATTCAACGCGTTCGCCGGCTCTTAGTCCTTCAATATCAAGGCGCGCCATTTTTCCGTAATCGGAAAACTTAGATGTATCGTAATAAACTCCGTCTGATGTAATGTAAGTAAATCCTTTTGCTTCAAGTTCTTTTACCATATCGATTTGCTCTTGTATATAATCAGTTGCTCTTGGAAAAGTACTTGCCGGAATAATATTAAGCAGCTTCATATCGCTCATAAAAATATCCGTGAAAAACTTAGCGACTTCCCAGACTGTCTTGCCTTCTTCAGCAGCTTTCTTTTCCATTTTATCATCGCCGGAATCTTCATCGGAAGTCAGGTGGCCAACGTCAGTGATATTCATAATATGCTTTACATCAAAACCATTGTATTGCAAAACTCTCTTTAAAATATCTTCAAAGAAAAATGAACGGAAGTTGCCTATATGCTGATAGCCGTAAACAGTTGGTCCGCAGCAGTACATTCGTACTTTGCCTTGTTCGATAGGATTAAAATCCTCAATAGTTCTTGAAGCTGTATTATAAAATCTTAACACGTTATCTTTTTAATTATTTACAAATTTAAGAATAGGGCTGCATAAAAGTAAGTCGTTTCATTATCGATGAAACAATCGGTAAAATGTTTCCATAAAGAAAAATTAAAACACTTTATTCTGAATTTATTCACAAAATAGTTCAAAAATAAAGTTTTTGAAGAAATTACATGTCTTAAAGTCAAACAAAATAAAATAACTCTCATTGAATTAATATTAAAATCATAGTTATTTTTAAAATGAATTTAAACATTCAATTAATGAACTTACACAAAATTTTACTCCATTTTGTGCTAAGAAAAATTTTCATCATATCGGTAGTATTCCTCTTTCTTGCAATTTTTTTCAGCACTTCTTACTCACAAAGCGCAGGCGAATTCAGAACCATAGCCGGGGGCAGCTGGACTGATGCTATATGGCAAAAATACAATGGTGTTGCATGGGGAAATTCCCCATACCCAACTTCTGCGGAAGGGATAATAAATGTATTACATCCTGTCTCCCTTAATATAAATATTACTTTGGATCAGTTAGTAATTTCCTCCACGCTGACTATTAGCGCGGGTGATTCTTTAACTATTGTGAATGGAATAAGTACTGATCTTGTTCTTAACGGAACTATAACAGGACCCGGGAATATATATTTATCACCGGGTACTGATAATAATCTTTCAGGAACTATTTCGGGTTCAGGTACCATGATTTTAGCAGCCGGTTCAACATGTTCAAGTAATTCAGTTACATTAGATAGAATATTAACTAACAACGGAATCCTTAACTTCACTATTTCTCATATAAATGGTGCGGGCACTATTTTTAATAATTCAACTATAAATATCGGAGGTTCGGGTATAAATATATACCCTTCGATAATGAATGGCGGTACTATCAATAAACAATTAGTTGGTACTACTCAACTTTTGGGGAATTTAACTAATCTCAGCTCAGGAATTATAAATATAAGCGCGGGAAATTTTTATTTTTCTGCATACTCATTTATCTTTGATATTGGAGGAATTATAAACGTATCCTTAGGATCAATCCTTCAGCTTAGCTCAAGTTATTCCGTTTACAACATATCAGGAATAATACAAGGTGCAGGAAATTTTATATCTGACTCCAAGGTGAATTTTTTATCGGGCAGCACTTATAATATATCAGGGAATACAACAGCCGGCGGAACTTTGACGTTTAATGCAGGGATGAACTTAATAAATATAGGAACGGTAATCGCCAGCGGAGGAGGGACCCTTAACCTTCAGCCCGGTCTGGTAGTTTCTTCATACAACCCTGCATTTGTATTTCAGGGGGGAACTGTAAATTTTAATACGGGGAAAAGGTTTGTTTTAACTCTTGGAACGATTTCAGGGACAATAGCAGGTAGTGATACATTGGATGTATCGGGCACAATAAATTTCTCAGGTGCACTCGAAGGCACAGGGATTATTAATTTTCTTGAAGGCTCAACTTTTTCTTTCAACTTTGGCGGCATTAATAATTCTAAAACTATAAATAACCTGGGAACATTTAACTGGAATTCTTATCAGATATCTATGAAGGGAACTATAAACAACTATAATATTTTGAATATCGGAAGTCCCTCAGGACAGATATGTTCCAATCTGATTAATAATTTCGGAGTTATAAATAAATCAAATACAACAACATATTCTTTAACGGGTGGATGTAATAATTCAGGAACGATAAATATTACAGGCGGAGGTTTATCAATTTTACCTAACACGGGTTCATATACATCTTCGGGAAGCTTTAATGTTTCTTCGTTGTGCGTATTAACAATCGGGCAGACAGCAGGTACTGCTTCACATACAATTACCGGTTCTATCAGCGGAGCGGGAAATGTTACCTTAAGCGCACAGTCAGTTACGTTTGGTCCGGGCTCGGTTTATAATATTACAGGTAATACAACTGTAGCAACAGGAACAATGGATTTTAATTCTGCTATGACTCTGACTAACCTTGGAAACTTAATAGTATCCGGGGCAACGGTTAACTTTCCTCCGGGACTTATTATCGGAAGTATCGGAAGTAATTTGTCATTCTCAAGCGGCACTATAAATTTTAACACAGGAAGAAGTTATACATTCAATCAGATAGATTTAGGCGGAACTATTGCGGGTACAGATACAACTTTTATTACTACTACACTGAACTGGACTGCTAATGGATTTTCCAATGTAGGCGTTTTGAAGCCCGGGGGTACTGCAATCAACAATCAAAATTATGTAACAATAAACGGCAAATACATAAACAAAGGAACCCATACATGGGGAGCTCATCAATTTATCGGAACAGGAACTTTTGAAAACGAAGGTGTATTTAATATCAGCACTTCAGCCGCATATATTTTTTCAATTCCTATAATAAATAACGGCACAATAAATAAAACTACGGGTTACACAACAACGTTTTCCGGAAATATGACAAATAATCTTGTTATCAATATTAACGCCGGGACGATAAATTCAGCTAACGGAATTAATACCGGAATGATTAATATTTTCGGAGGCGCATATTTTAATATTACGGGTACATTTACTTCTGATGGTTCTATCGTACTTAACCCAAACGCAAATATTACAGGGAACGGGACTTTGAATTATAATGGACTCATTTTTACCAATAACGGAAATGTCTCTCTTAATTTTTTAAGGTTTGGCTCCGCAACTAATATTTTCGGCTCAGGAGTAATAAATCCTTTTTCATGCACAATTTTAAATACCGGAAATTTGTCACTCGCTTCGAATCATCAGTTTCAAACTATTGTAATCAATTCCGGCGGACTTTTTAATCTGAATGGTTATAAAGCTTCCTTTAATGGTACGGGAACAGTGATTACCAATAACGGAACTATTAATACTGCAAACAGCACAGTTGAATACAATTCAGCTTCCGGGCAAACAATCTCTACGGCAAATATTAATTATGGAAATCTTATTGTAAATAATCCGGCAGGCACATCCATCTCAGGTACACTTAATATTAATGATACTTTAAATATCCTTTCGGGTTTTCTTAACCTGAATCAGAATAATATCGTGCTTGGCAATGCCGGATATCTGAGAGAAAACGTTGGCTGCACAGTACGGGGTACGGGCGGAACTATATCTACAACCAGAAATTTAAATGCGCCGTCAGGTGAGAACATTGCAGGACTTGGAGCAGCAATTACTTCGGCAGCAAATCTCGGCTCTACTACAATAAGCCGTGGTCATACTGTTTATACTCTAAGCGGAGCGCCCGGCATAAAAAGATATTACAATATATCCCCTGCAAATAACACAGGACTTAATGCAACACTGACTTATCATTACGATAACTATGAACTGAACGGACTGAACAAAAATTTTCTGGCGCTTTATAAATCTACAAATTCAGGAACAAACTGGAGTATGCAGGGCGGCACAAAAGATACATCCAACAACAATATTACTTACAGCGGAATAAATTCTTTTTCCTACTGGGCTGCATCTTATAACTCTCTTGCAGCTTCGGTAAATATTACAGCAATTGTTGACGGTTTATTTAACACTCAAACTAATACACTTAATAAAAAAGATAGCCTTACTGTTTATCTTAGAAATACGTCTGCTCCATTTGCGATTATTGATTCGGCAAAAATTATGTTAGACTCAGTTACGTTTTCTGAGAATGCTTATTTTAATTACGCTCCATCCGGCACATATTATATTACCGTAAAATACAGGAACGCATTGGAACTTTGGAGCAAATCAGGCGGGGAGATTTATACCACAGGTACTTCTATGTCCTATAATTTTACTTCTTCACAATCACAATCTTATGGGAACTGTTCTGTACTGAAAAACGGAATGTACTGTATTGTAAGCGGAGACTTGAATCAGGACGGCTTTGTGAACGGTAACGACTTCACAATTTTCTCGCAGCAATTCGGTCAATCCGGATATTTACGTGCTGATTTAAACGGAGATAACAATGTGAACGGAAACGACTTTACATCGTTCTCTGCAAGTTTTGGCAAGCAAAGTATTCATCCATAACTATGGTCTAAAAAAGTAAACCATACAAAACAATCAGAAAAATCTTTCCGAGAGCAAAATGTAAAACAATTTTTATTTGAAAATCACTCAAAATCAGTTTGTAAAAAGCATTTCAGGGTATTTTAGTCGTTAAAATTATAAACATTAAAGAAAAACCTTCTTTGATTGAAGTGACCTATGTTTATATTTTCGATGAAACAATTATATAATACTCGATATGTTACAACAACTCATTTTTAAATTTATTCTGAAAAAATTGCTAATCTTCTCCCTGATAGCAATTTTTGTGATTTTATTTTTACAAACTTCATTCGCTCAGCAGCAGGATGATTTTAGAAGCATAAATAACGGTAACTGGAGCGATACTCTTATTTGGCAGCGGTACAATGGAGATACTACAGGCGGCGCAGTAGTCGGTTGGAGATCTACAGGTGGTTATCCGCATGCCGGTTCTAATGTCATTACTATTCCATTTAATAATACTGTTACTCTGGATGTAAGTGCGTCAATAGATCAGTTTATCCTTGGAGGAACGCTTAATCTAAATGCAGGAAATTCTTTGAATATCGGTAACGGCGCTTTATCCGATTTGACTCTTACAGGCACGATAACAGGAAACGGAGATGTAAATTTATCGGGCGGCGCTACTATGATTATGACGCAGGGAACTCTTACAGGACCGGGCGCTCTCAATATAGGTTCAGGCAGTACTTTTTATAATTCAGGAACTGTAGCGATTAACAGAACGGTAAATAACAGCGGCACATTTGACTGGACTACAGGAAGTATCACAGGAACAGGCACATTGATTAATAACAATATTTTTTTAAATGAATGTGCTTTCGGTGCAACCTATGCTATAGGAATTACAAATAATGGAACATATACTAAAACCACTAACAATACCAATTTTTTATCAGGCGCATTTCAGAATGCAGGCACTATAAATATTCAATCAGGCGGTCTTCTTCTAAATCCTCCTTCTTTGTCAGCAATTAATGGAATATTCACTATCAGTTCAGGAGGCAATCTGCAGTTCGGCAATAATTCATTTAATACTTATACAGTGAATGCAAATATTTCAGGAGCCGGAACAGTTACAGGTTTTTCTTCAAATGTAAATTTTTCTACTTCGTGCATTTATAATATTTCCGGCACTACAACGGCTTTAAGCGGAGCGATGAATTTTACTCCGGGTATGACGTTAACCAATATCGGGAATATTACACCTGCAGGAGGAACTATAAATCTCCCTGCCGGACTGACAATAGGTGCTTATGGTCCGATTTTCAGAGCGACATTAGGAGGCGTACTAAATAGTAATACAGGAACGACTTTTCAATTCCAGAAATTTTTTACTACTGGTACTATAACAGGGTCTGACAGTATTTTTGTGAGTGACTCGATCTGGTTTTCATCGGGTGCATTATCAGGAAGCGGTCCAATCATATTGAAACAAGGTGGAGTAGCAGCAATTTTCAATAACGGTGTTACATTAGATAAAACCTTTATAAATAATGGAACAACTAACTGGTCTAATCAAAGTATTGTAGGAAATGGAAATGTCATAAATAATTCTATTTTTAACATGACCGGTAATGCAAACAGTTGCTCACCGGCATTTACTAATAATGGAACATTAAACAAAGGGTCAGTTTTCGTAAGTGGATTTAATGGTGCATTTACGAATGCAAATTCAGCTATACTGAATATCACAAATTCTACATTGATGCCTTTTTCAAACAACGGCTCACAAACCATAGCGGGTACGGTTAGCATTTCTTCCGGAGCAACTTTGCAGTTAGGGAATACATCATTGGGGACTTTTAATATTACTGCTAATATTTCCGGTGCAGGAAATTTCTATGGACATACATCAAATGTAAATTTTTTACCGGGCTGTGTTTACAATCTCTCAGGAAATTTAGGAACATATAGCGGTACTATTAATTTCAATACAGGGATGACACTGACTAATATTGGAACAATCAATAGCAGCACCGGGACAATCAATATTCAATCAGGATTGACTTCGTATACTATCGGAACATCTCTTACACTTAATGTAGGCGGTGTTGTAAATTTTAACTCAGGCAGAACACTTACTTTTTCTTCAATTAATGTGAATGGAACAATCGGCGGTATTGATACAATTCTGGTTTCCGGAAGCGCAACGTTCACCGGTGGAGGAATTTCCGGAAGCGGACCGTTTAATTTACTTCCGGGTTCAGTTATGGATATCAATGGAAGCGGATTTACAGCAAATAAAGTTGTAAATAACAGCGGCATAATAAACTGGCTTCAAGGAAGTGTATTCGGAAGCGGTCCGGTAAATAATAACAATGTAACAAACTTCTCAACTTCATTTACTCCTACATGGAACCCTGTATTTAATAATAACGGAACTATAAATAAAACTACAGCAAGCTCACCATTTTACTCAGGAGGATTAAACAGTACCGGAACAATTAATATAAACTTAGGTACCTTGCTTTTAATTCCTAACTCGGGAACATTCTCAATCTCAGGTGTTGTGAACATTTCTTCCGGCGCTGCAATCAGTTTCGGCGCAGGAAGCGGAGGCAGTGCAACACAAAATGTTTCTGCAAATATAAGCGGTGCAGGGAATGTAACAGTGGGGCTGCCGACAGTGAATTTTATTTCTGGTTGTGTTTATAATATTACCGGCAATACGAATGTAATTTTCGGAAGTGCAAATTTTAATTCAGGCATAACATTAACAAATATCGGAAATTTCAGCTGCTCAGGGGGGACAACTAATTTTTCTTCCGGACTTACAATTGGAAGCATAAGCAGTAATCTTACAATCGGCGCAGCAGGTGCTGTGAATTTTAATACAGGTAAAAGTTACTCTTTTAATAATTTGGACCTTGCAGGGACAATTGCCGGAACGGATTCGATATTTGTAAGTAGTTCACTGACATGGACTAACGGAGGAATTTCTTCATCTGTATTTGTTTTAAAATCATCCGCTTCATGTACATTGAATACTACAAACGGAGTTTTTATCACAGGGAAATTTATTAACAACGGAACATTTAACTGGACTGCAAGCAGTGTATCAAGTTCAGGTACTTTTCTTAACAATAATATATTTAATATTAGTACACCTAGTACACCTTCTTTTTCACCCTTAATTATTAATAACGGAACGATAAATAAAACTACAGCGAATATTACTTCTATTGTAAATTTCTTTACCAATAATTCCATAGTAAATATAAATGCAGGCGGAATTTCCCCGACTACAGGTGTGAATAACGGAACGATTAATTTAACGAACAATACAACTCTCAGCATAAACGGATTATTTACTTCTTATGGAAATATAGTTGTGCCCGCTAACAGTTTTGTTACAGGAAATAGTTTGTTAACTTATAACGGAGCTTCATGGGTAAATGACGGTACAGTTTCTGTAAATGTTCAGTTCGATTCAATTACTAATTTATCAGGTAGCGGTGCATTTAATAATAGTTGTACTTTTCTAAGCGGATGCAATGTATCACTTGCATCTAATGTTCAGTTTAAAAATGTCTTTGTAAACTCCGGAGCTGTTTTTAATCTTAACGGATATAAGGCTTCCCTGAACGGCACTAACTTCAGTAATTCGGGTACACTGAATATGAATAACAGCTATATAGAATACAACGGAGCGGCAGCACAGAATATTACAACTGGTTTAACATATAAGGGACTTATCATAAATAATCCTGCCGGAGTTTCAATTACTTCGGGTAATTTAACAGTTGACGACACTTTAAAAGTCCTTTCGGGATTTCTTAATGCAGGCAGCTCGAATGTTTTATTGGGTACAACAGGTTATTTGTTAGAAAACAACGGCGCTGTTGTAAAAGGGACTTCAGGTACAATATCAGCAGTGCGCACTTTAACAAGTCCGGTAAGCGTAAATGTTGCCGGTCTGGGAGCAACTATAACTTCTGAAGCAAATTTAGGAGCTACAAATATATCCCGCGGCTTTACAACGTATACAATAAACGGCAGCGGAAGCGTAAAGAGATATTATAATATTTCACCTGCGAATAACAGTAATCTTAACGCAACGCTTACTTATCATTATGATGACTCTGAACTGAACGGATTGAACGAAAGCCTGCTGTCATTATTCCGCTCTACTAATGCCGGAACTAACTGGACTATAATAGGAGGAGCAAAAAATTTAGAAGCAAATAAGATTACATACTCAGGCATTAATGCGTTTTCATACTGGACAGGGGGAATAAATCCTCTTGCATCATCTATAAACGTTACTGCTATAGTCGAAGGATTATATAATACATCTTCTAACACTCTGAATAAAAGAGATACAGTTACTGTTTACCTGAGAAATTCATTTGCGCCTTATGCAATATTAGATTCATCTAAAATTTTATTGGATACAATTACTTTTTCAGGCACAGCATTTTTTAATTCTACACCATCCGGGACTTATTATATTTCGTTGAAATACAGGAATGCTTTTGAAACATGGACAAAGTCCGGGGGAGAAACTTATACAGCAGGAACATCAATGGCATACAATTTCACTACTGCTCAGTCGCAGGCATTTGGCAATAGTATGATTCTTAAAAACGGGAAGTACTGTCTTATCAGCGGAGACCTTAACGAGGATGGATTTGTGAACGGTAATGATTTCACAATATTTTCCCAGCAGTACGGGCAGACAGGTTACTTGCGCGCAGACCTTAACGGAGATAATAATGTGAACGGCAATGACTTCACAGCCATCTCTTCAAGTTACGGCAAGCAGAATGCGCATCCTTAGTAAGCTATTTTTTGTTTTGTTCGATAAGCTGTGATGCTTTGCTTAGCAGCCATTCCTTATTGTAGTAATTGCCCGAGAGAATGTTATCGTGGAAAAGTTCAAGCTCTTCCTGCTCCGGCTTTTTCCTTAGCTTTACAAGCTTTGCTAAGTTTTTATTAAAAATCGAAAACTGTTCTTTGCGATCAGGCGGTACCAGTTTATCATTTTTTAAAAAGTGACGGAATGTATCCATGGAAGATTCCAGAGTTGAATCAAGGTTAAGCTCAAAGTACAAAGCATTCAGCAGGCATTTAATATCGAGCTTTTGATAAATCTCATCGAACTTTACTTTTGAAATAAGCTCAAGTGATTTCTCAAAATTATCAACAGCGAATTCATATACACCCAGGCAGTGCAGGTATGTGTTTTCTCTGTACTGTTCGGGGAGTTCGTGTTTGTAATGTGAAATAAATTTTTTAACGTAGTCATATTTTTTAAGTCGAAGACCTATATCAACAACGCTTTTATAAAATAAATCAGGCATCATATCCCTGAATTTATAAGCCTTCTTTTCGATTTGAGATTGAAAAATTTCAAATAGCTCTTCCTGATAGTGCAGCATCCCGATTTTCGCTTTTCGCTTGCAGTAGTTTTCAAGGTTGATATAAAACTCAACATAGTCTTCATCTAAAAATGTTTCTTCTTTTTCAAATAATAGTTTTTTTGCCTTATAAAAATTCTCTTCATCTTCAGGTCTTAAAGTCATCATAAGGCAATAATAATACATATTAACAAGGGGAACACTTTCATATTCATCAGGATTATGCCTGTAGATAAGCTCTTCAAACACTTTGAATTTCTGAGTAACATTAAATTTCATTCTTATATTCAGAAAATAAAGATAGTATTTAAAGGTCCTTATAAGATATGAGTGTGTAAGGCTGTTGAATACATCAGTCACGTTGCTTTTCTTAATATACTTTTCGTCTCTATCAAAATGCACTTTCGCCATATGAGAAAGATTTTCGTATTCTATTGTAAAGCGTTTATAATAATACTCTGCGTATTGTTTTTTACTTGTATTTAATTTTTTAAGGATTGTTTTGTAGCTTTTTTCAAATACCTTTGAAAGATTATGTTCATTCAGCCCCCATAATAGATGTTCTTCATAGGAGAAAGATCTGCTTTCAAAGTTTCTGACAGAAATAAATTTCTCAGCAACTTCCTGAAGATAGAACATAAGCAGCCTTATCGTTCCGTCATTATACTTTGCGCTATGATATATTTTTTTATAAATTTTTTCTTTGGTGAGATTTCCCTTTGAAAAATCGGGATACTCTGATTTGACGAGCTTGAATAAAGCTGCAACGTTTTTATTTTTATTGTAATATGGAGAATCTACAAAATCTTCGAAGTCCTTTATTTCTTTGGGTGTAAAATTTTTAAATATTTCTATGAGGGTGCTTGTATACATTATTTTATTCGAACTGTTTAATAAAATTATCCAGCTTTTCTTCCAGCCTTTTTACTTGTTCTTTTAAATTAGTAATTTCTTCTTCTACTGCCTGGGTCTTATCCGGCTCATCTTTTTTCTCGGTCTTAAAATAACTGTTTTCAACTTCATCATCGCCAAGTAAATGCATTACTCTGTTTTCTTTTTGTCCGGGCATTCTTTCCAGTGTTTTTACCAATGCTCCGGTTTCCCTTGTGTCAAGCTGAGCTAAAACACTTTCGACTTCTTCAAGCGATTGAAAGTCATACATGCGGTCTGTTCTTGTTCGTAATTCCCCGGATGTCTGCGCGCCTCTCAGAAGTAAAACACATATTAAAGGAAGCTCTTTTTCATTCAGCATAAATGGATAGGGAAGTACATATCTGTATTTTATAGCGCGCGCTCCTTCTGAAATTACCTTGCTGGCAAATCCTCTCTGCGTTAATGAACTTAAGGCGTCCTTTACTTCTTCTTCGGAATAATCAACTACAGGGTTTCTGTTGCTTTTCTGATTGCATGCATTTGTTAAAGCATTCAGAGTTAGAGGATAGTATTCGGGAGTCGTTAAAGATTTTTCTATTAGGCAGCCAAGTACTCTTACTTCCGGTGCGGAAAGTTTTTCTTTCATTTTAACTCCTTTATTAATTCTTCGGTTTTAAGCTGAAGCCATTCTTTTTCATAGGTATTCGGTGTAATTTTTATTTCGTGCTCAATATCATAAGCTGCTTTCAGCGACCTGTTTTCCTTTGATTTTATTAAGTCGTTCACAATTCTTATAAAGTTATAATTTCTTTCTTTTCTTAACTCCGGAATTAAGGTGTCATTTGATAAAAAATGTCTGTAACTATCTATTACCGCCATTGCATCAATACTCATGGACAGTTCATAATAAATCATTAAAGTTAATATTTTTATTTCAGTTTTATAATGAATATGATTTACATTTTTTATTATGCTTAAATGCTCCAGGGCTTCTGTAAAATTCTTTTTATAAAATTTTAAACGGGCAAGATTTAAATTCAGAGCATTATCCTTATCATCAGGATTTATTTTATCGATATATTCTCTTAAAAACTCTTCTGTCCATTCTACTTTGTTGAGCTGAAGCCCTGTTGAAACTATATTCTTGAAGAGCATGTCATCAAAATAACTTGTTTCAAATTTTTTATATAATCCTTTTTCAAGTATCAGTTGGTATATTTCAAAACGTTCATTCAAAAATTTATCATTGCCTTCATAGTATAGTGTTATTGCTGTATTTGCCAGTAAACCAATTGCGTTAAATTTAATTCCAAATCTGAAATTATCAATTTCTTTTTTTGCAAACTCTTTAAGTTCATAAAAATATTTTTCATCATTTTCTTTTATAAGCTGAATTTCATTATAAAATAAATTGAGTTCCGGATTTTTTTTATAAAAGCCGCTTCTTTTTAAAAAATTTAGTATTTCATCCAGAAAGTTGAATTCAATGTTTATGTTAATAACACGAGTTTGATTATGAAAGAACCTGTATTCAGGCAGGGCAGCCAGCAGGTAAAAAGTAAGAAGTGAATCTAATGTGTTTATCTCATCATCTGCATGAAAATCTTTTATATTCAGAAATGCTCGGTTTTTCGAGTTATACGACATCAGCAAAGCCTGCAAACGGTAAAGGCAGTAATAATGGAACTGGTCTTTGTTATTTTCGTTGCCAAATGATTCATAAACCTGCTTGAACTTTTTTTCAAACAACTTATCGGCTCCCGGCCGTCTGAATAACAAATCGAGATAGGTAATATCTTTTTCAATTTGCGGAAAACTTTTTGCAGATAAATATTCTTCGGCAAGTTTACTTAAATTAAAAATTACGGACCGCATAAATCCGTCGCTGTAATTATCTTCACCTGTCATCACTTCATAAACTTTTCTCTTTTTCAGATTAACATTCTCCAAATCTGGGAAATACTTTTTAATATAATTATAGAGTTTTATTACATTCTCATTTTTATTAAAAAATGGAGAATTCACAAACTCTCCAAACTCTTTAAATTCTTTTGGTGTAAATACCTTCAGTAGCTCTATCAGATTACTTTTATGCATTATTATAAATCTATCCTGCTTTAAGTTCAGCTATTTTTTCAAAAAACCATTTTTTCTTATAAACATTCTCTGTGTTTTCAATTTCCTTTTTTAAAATGTACAATTCTGAAACATCATTTTTACTTTTTATTTTTAATAGAAGATTTACAAATTTTATAAATTTTAATATTCTTTCTTTTTCAGTATCAGTTATCAGTCTGTCGTTTGAAATGAAATGTTTGAAATTATCGATATATCCAAATGCTTCGACAATAAGATTTTGCTCGTAAAAAATTTCAAGTGTGATACATTTTTTACTTATTTTGTAATTTACATTATCAATTTCTTTTATTTCATTAATATATGAAAGTGCTTTGTCAAAATTTTTCTTGTGAAGATTTAATCTTGCATAACAAAGATTTAACACATTACTTTTATCTTTTTCATCAAGGTATTCCTTGTACTCGTTAATAAAATCTTCTGCCCACTCGATTTTGCCAAGATTCATTCCCATACCTGCAATATTCTGAAAATCAGTGTCAGTCATTTTCCCGCCTTCAACTTTAGAAAACAATTTCCTTTCCAGAATGAACTTATGCAGAGAGTGTTTCTCTTCATAATACTGTTCTTTTTCTCTATATATCATTGCCAGACAGAAGTTTTCCAAAATACAAATAGTGCTAAACCTTTCAAGCCAGCTGAAAGAATAAAAATTATCAATCAGGTGTTTCTTTAACTCATTATAGTATTTTTCATCGTCTTTAAGAAGTAAACACAGTTCCAGATAATGAAGCTTTAAAATAGGAATTTTCATATAATCAGGATGTTTGTTCAGATACTCCAGCACAACTTCACGGAAGTCATCTTCATAGTTTACATTATAGAGCGATTGTGCATTCAGTAAATATCGATACTGATTTAAAATGGTAATAAAAAAATTATTTTTAAGATATTCGGTTTTTCTGAAATACTCATGTTTTGGCAGATCGGTAACGTTTAAAATATTATCGTCGATCAAAAATTTATATTTCCCTGCTAAAATTTCTACTTCATATTCGTTGAGATAAAAATCGGCATCTTTGATTTCTATTTTCGAATTCTTTTCTTTTATGGAGTTATATTTTCTTTCAAATAGCTTCGGTGCCTTTTTATCGAGCACATAGTACTCCAGTAAAAATCTGTCTTTCAAATAAAAACTTCTCTGAAATTTACTTATCGAGATAAAATCTTCGCAAAGTATATTTAAAGAATGTATCATCAGCCTCATTATACCGTCGTTATATTCCTTCCCCGGATACAACTTTTTATAAACAATTTCCTTATCACTTTTCGGTGTATTGAAGTCAGGATACAGGTCTTTCAGAAGGGAAAAAAGTTCAATTACTTTTTTATTCTTGTTAAAATAGGGGGACGTGAGAAAATCACCCATCTCTTTCATTTCATTAGGAGTAAAGTTTGAGAGAATATTTATAAGATTTGTCTTTCTCATCTAAATTTCTAAAAACAATTGAAGTTTTTTTTCCACAATTGAATATTAAAACAATTCAAACTTAAAAATGAGTCAAAAAACTTTATATTTAGCCTATTTTTCAATTTTTCCCCTCATTTTAAAGTAAAAATTTTAAACAAAATAAAAAAAGTCTCTTTGTTAAGCATGACTGTTCATCATATTTTCGTAACAGTTGCAAATGAAAATTGAATATGAACGTGAAAAATTCTTTGATTCAAAAACCGGGAAAAATCTTAAACCGGGCAGGCAAAACAAAATAATGACATAAGATTTTGGGGATAACTATGGCAGGCTGCCCGGCCTTTTCTTTATTTTTATCGGGGATTGAGACAAAGAACCGGACAGCCTCCATTTAAACAATACTTTTTATAATTCAATACCCGATAATTTTTCCAAGCAGCTATCTATAATTTTCAAAATAAAAGTAATACCCGATATGAAACAATTTAAAACAAAAATATTATCAAATCTAATTTTTAGAAATTTTATGTCGGTGTATTGGGCAATGTATTATCTGGAAAAGCTTGGGGAGAAAAAAAGAAATGGTAAGAAAAGTATTACGGATAAAAAAGAGAAACCAATAAAATTAATAATTAAAGATAAACCCGCACCGGAGAAGAAAAAAATCAAATGATAAATAAATTTTCAAAATATATTCTTTTCTCCTTATGTTCCATTTTGTTCAGCAGCGGAATTTCATTTGCCCAGCTAAGCTGGAATCAAGCCGGGAAATTTAACGGCTCTGCGATTCAGCCATATACATATTTATCGACTCCCAATGCTTCGGAGTTTAATAACATTAGTGAAATAATGATAGAATGCTGGGTAAATTTAGCAAATCCAAACGGCTCATATATTTTCATGGATAAAGGCAATGCTGACTACAGAATTGCCTATAGCTCAAATCAATTATATTTTCGAACCAACAACGCTGTTGCCGGAGTAAGTGATTTAACATATAGTGTAAATTTATCTGCAAACAGATGGTATCATGTCGCAGCTATTGCCCGTGATACTACTCTAAATCAATCTCAATTTGCAAAAGTAAGAGAATTATATATTGACGGCGTTGCTATAAAGAGAGATTTGCAGTTGTTTGAATCAGCAACCTTAGGAAGCTCTGCTGATTCTTTGTTTATAGGTGGTTTTGGCTCTCCAAGTTTTAGTCATATAGTTAATGGAGGCCTTGACGATGTAAGAATATGGGTCGGAGAATTTTATCCCGCAGATGTAATGCAAAATTTCAGGTCTCCTTTATCTGCATGGGGAAATGCATCGAGCTACTACAATAAGTGTATTCTATCTGTTACATTTCAGGATGCAGATAATTCAGGTACTCCATTTTATGTCAGTGACCGCTCACGTTATAATCATATCATAAACAATAATAATGTAACAGCGTTCGATCTGAGCCAGCGGCCTTCCGTTACAACTTATCCAAATCAAAGCATTCACTTAGATGGTTCGGGTCAGTATTTATCGGCTGCTGACCATTCAAGCCTTAGCCCAACGACTGCTGTAACACTTGAAGCATGGGTATATCCCGAGAAAAATTACTCCGGCGCATTCTCCGATGTAGGAACAATTTTATGTAAAGGTACATCCGGTGTAAACTACCGTCTAAGCCTTGGCTCTGATAATTCAATTTATGCAACCATAAACGGAAATATAAGTTTTCCTTCGGCTCTTGATGCAATAGCGCCTGTAAATCAATGGACTCATGTTGCATTTACCTATGATGCATCGAACGGAAACTTCAATTATTATATAAACGGAATTCCTGCCGGTTCAGGAACTAATGCGCAGGGTAATATTATCAACAGTACAGATTCTTTTTACGTCGGACAGTCATTCTCGAGTTATTTTTTTAAAGGATACATCGACGAACTTAGAATATCAGCTTACATAAAATCACAACAGCAGATAAATAATTACTTGTACAGGGCAATGGATTTAGGCAACAGGTCTTCAGCCTTTGAATTGGTTTGCTACAATTTTGACGGGTATCTTGAAAACAATAACGGACTATCTCCACGGCTGTATTTCAGAAACGGTGCCGAATTTTCTTCCCATTATGTTTCAACATCAAAAAATTTCCCGATTTCTCCTCTGTTGAAGGCAGATAATTTTAGTTTTCCGAATGCGTGGTATCTTTCAAATAAAAATTTCAGAATCCCTGCGGCAGGGACTTTAGGTTCTTCAAAGTATGACACTATTAATATTCCTTATTGCCGGGGAATATTGGATGTAAATGTTTTTCTGGCATTGAATCACTCCTACGAAGAGGATTTATCGGTATATCTTATTTCTCCTTCCGGAGATTCTGTTGAAATGATAAAAGGCAGTACAAGTATTCAGCGTGGACAATTTGTCACAGTTTTTAACGACCAGGCTGATTCATCTATAATTAGCGGGCGGTACACATCTTTTTTACCAAATATAAAACCTTCAACTAACTTAATCTCGGTTTTATCTCAGCAGAATATGCAGGGGAACTGGAAGCTGCGTGTAAATGACGGAATTAACGGCGATACAGGAATGGTATATGCCTGGGGGCTTCAGTTTAATAATATGGTTGCAAAGCCTAACTTAATGACTTTTAACGGCACTGCTAACCAGGGAGGATTCTGGACAGGTTCAAATCAGCCTACGGATACTATCAGGTATATTCTTAGAAATTCAACTGCTCCATATACTAAAGTGGATTCTGCGATAGGCTATGTAAATCAGTTCGGATTTTCTACAACATACTTTGCTAATGCGCTTAATAGTTCTTATTACATCGAAGTAAAGCACAGAAATTCTTTGTCGGTTTGGTCGAATATTCCAAGAGCATTTTCACAGGGAAGCACAACTAATTATAATTTCCTCGCCGGTCCGGGAAATGTATACGGAGGAGAATTGATTTCTATAAACGGCAGATGGTGTATGTACAGCGGAGATATAAATCAGGACGGCACAATAAACGGAAATGATTTCACGGTTTTCAATCAGAATTTCGGACAGAGCGGATATATAAACTCAGACCTTAACGGCGACGGAACTGTTAACGGAAACGATTTTACTGTATTCAATACAGGATTCGGTCATCAGACCAATCATCCTTAAACGATAGAAAATGTAAAAGCAGAATTTTTATCTGTTAATTTCAAAATAAAATAAAGACCTTAATCCCGATAGAACCCCGATAACGGATTAAGTTTAATAATTAATAATAAACTTAATATCACAACTATGAAAAAAATTCTTCTAACACTGAGCATTCTCTTCTTTTTTTGTAATGCTTACAGCCAATGGAACGTTCAGTATAGAACACAAATTTTAAAACAGGGTCCTGATACACTTAGAATCTCCCTTCAGGTAAGATGGACCGGGGCAGGCGGATCTGATTTTGCAATTAATCAGGGCACAATCAGAGTGCGCTGGTCAGCCTCAAGCTTTGCTAATATAAGAAGTCTTAATACAGCAAATCTCGGTATAGTATTCACCGGGACTACAATTGCGAAAGGATATAGTTCATCTATCCGCCAGAAAACTGCAGTCGGTTCAGATAGCGCTTATCTGATTTCACCGTTAGCACTATCAGCCGCGATAAACTCAAGCGGATGGAGTACTCCTGATGAACTGATTGGTTCAGGCGATCCTGACAGCGGCTTTGTAGTTACAAATACATACAGAGAAGTTTGCCAGTTAAAATGGCTCGTACTCAATGCTAACGGAACAGCAAACATTACAATTGATAATGCAGCATCAGGATTTTTAACGGCGGGAAGATTTGATAATTTAAGAAATGCTCCTTCTGCCTTTGCAACAAATTTTGCAGCGGTTGATCTGTTAACTGATGATTCACAAACATCCAATACAACACCATTGCCTGTTGAGTTAGCTTCTTTCCTTTCATCCGTAAATAAAAACAATGTACAGCTGAACTGGAGCACTGTAAGTGAATCAAATAATAAAGGATTTTCTATTGAGCGTACAAAGGTAGCGGAAAATTTATGGAGTGAAATAAAATTTGTGAACGGTGCTGGTACAACTACAAATCCCATGAGTTATTCATTTGAGGATAAAAATCTTGCAACGGCAAAATATAAATACAGACTGAAGCAAATTGATTACAATGGTAACTACAAATATTATGATTTGCAGAATGAAGTTGAAATAGGTGTTCCCGCTAAATTTGAGCTAAGTCAGAATTACCCTAATCCTTTCAACCCGACTACTAAAATAAATTTTTCTCTTCCTTTGGATACTAAAGTATTGCTGAAAGTATATGACCTTACAGGAAGAGAGTTATCAACACTGGTTAACGGCGAATTAAAACCCGCAGGATATTATAGTGTAGAATTTAACGGAAGTGGTTTTGCAAGTGGATTATATATTTATAGGATTCAGACTGATAAAGAATCAGTATCTAAAAAAATGGTTTTAGTTAAATAGTAGCAGGAAACACTATAATTTTTAAAAAATTTAACAAATAAATTTTATATTGTGACTTCAACTAAAATCCCCGAGCTGAAAGCAGTACTATTTTTTCTCACAATATTTTTTCTTATTTCTTTTAATAATAGTAATTCGCAAAGTGCAAGTGCAGTAATAAATGTAAACTCTATTGTAAACCCGAATTCAAAATTATTATTAGGTATTACCTTTGATGCACGTACAGGTCTGACCGGAAACTCCGGTCAGATTGGTTATTATAATACAGACGGCACCTTGGTAACTGGTTTAAGTTCTTTGTTTAGCGACTTTCCATTTTATTCCCTGCGATATCCCGGTCAGGGTATAGTAGTAGGTTTTGACTGGAAAAATTCTATCGGTCTGCCGGCTGCATCAAGACCTCCACAGAATTTATTGGGTCCGCTTGGTTCTTCTCAGCCAGTCTTATTTGGTTTCGATGAATTCATGCAAATGGTTTTTAGTAAAGGAATGAGCATGAACGATATGCAGATTATGGTTCCAATCTATGATACTCTGAGTATCCTTGACCCTGTTAGATGGAATGCTGATTGGGTAGAATATGCAAATGCTATATACGACAGTTCAAATTCGAATGGGGGCATAGATTGGGCTGCAGTACGGCATGCCAACGGAAGAACGCAACCTTATGGAATAAAAATCTGGAATATTGGAAACGAGCCGTGGTCAACTTCTGAATACGGAGGAACGGCACTAGGATGCTCCAATTTTTTATCAGATGTGACTCCTATAATTGATTCTATGCTTGCAGCTGACTCTACAATAAAAATTACATTGCCGACAGTTGGCGGAGTATCATCGGGATGGAATACTACAATTAAAAATAGTGTGCTTGTTTCTCAGGGGAAAATATACGGTATTTCACCGCACAATTTTCCGAATGAAACAGTGAACGGATTGCATGTATCAAATATCGAAACAGCAATAAAAGCGATATCAGATACCGCGGCAAGATACGGATTGAAAGTAATACTGGGAGATTATTCTCATAATATTCCCAATGGCTCTCCTGCAGCTACAGAGGATTTAGCAATGCAATGGCAGGGAGCAAATCTTTCAACAGATTTTTTATTACTGATGAGTCAGATCAGCAATGTTGAACGTGTAAATTTCTGGGCGTACGGGCTGCCCCCCGCAGTTTATCATCCAATCAGATATAACTCCCCCGGGAATTATACTCTAATGCCCGTTGCAGATTTATATAAAAAGCTTTCGCAAGTTATGCTCGAGCAATCTGTTTCAGTTACAAGTACTTCTTCTGCAGGAAGTGATGGAAATCCTTATGCTGTTAGAACAAGTGCTTTCTCTACATCAAATCTTTCTCACGTTAATGTTGTTTCAGTTAACAGAGACAGAAACGATGCGGTTTTACTTCAGTTAACCGGATTATCCGGTTATAATTTATTAGAGGCTAAATTACTTAGTGCATCAGGACCATCTGCAGAAGTTATTAATGAAAGCAGCATCACTGCAGATTCGCTGGGGAAGTATTCACTGCCCCCTCTTACTGTTTTAATTTTAAAGTACATTAGCAACAGCTTACCTGTCGAGCTTAGTTTGTTTACAAGTAATGTTTATGGGAATAATGTACAGTTGAACTGGAGCACTGTAAGCGAAACTAATAACAGAGGATTTTCTATTGAACGTACTAAGGTATCGGAAACTGTATGGAATGAAATAAAATTTGTGAACGGAGCAGGTACAACTACAAATCCCATGAGTTATTCATTTGAGGATAAAAATCTTGCAACAGCAAAATATAAATACAGACTGAAGCAAATTGATTACAATGGTAACTATAAACATTATGATTTGCAGAATGAAGTTGAGATTGGAGTGCCGGCTAAATTTGAGCTGGGGCAAAATTATCCTAATCCTTTCAACCCGACTACTAAAATAAATTTTTCTCTGCCTTTAGATACTAAAGTATTGCTGAAAGTATATGATCTCACAGGAAGAGAGGTATCGACACTGGTTAACGGCGAATTAAAACCGGCGGGTTACTATAGTATTCAATTTAATGGTACAGAATTTGCAAGTGGGTTATATATCTACCGAATTCAGACCGATAAAGAATCCGTTTCTAAGAAAATGGTTCTGGTCAAATAAATTAAATAAGATAGATAGCGGGTGCAGAGTTTTTTACGTGCCCGCTATTTTTAAAAAGATAACCCCAAAATGAAAACAAATTTAGACGACTTTAATTACAGTAAACATGGCTTAAGGGAAACACCATTTTTAAAGGAAAAAATTCTGCTTATCGTAGGTATATCACTTCTCGTAATCGTTCTGATCTTTACTAACTAGAATATTACATTACATATTAAACAGACCTTCCGTACTTTTTAGAAACACATTTCACTTTGGCTTCTAAAATCTTCACAAGAACGGTATGGGTACTCTGTTTTGTCAGTCTGTTCAATGATATTGCCAGTGAAATGCTTTATCCCATTCTTCCCGTCTATTTAAAAAATATCGGCTTCTCCATTTTTCTTATCGGTTTGCTTGAAGGACTTGCAGATGTAACCAGCGGACTTAGTAAAGGATATTTCGGCAAGCTATCCGATGCTTCAGGTAAAAGATTAATTTTTATACAAAGCGGATATTTCCTCAGCGCGCTTGCAAAGCCTATGATGGCAATATTTGTTTATCCACTCTGGATATTTTTATCGCGCACGCTGGATAGGTTCGGAAAAGGATTGCGTACCTCAGCTCGTGACGCAATGCTTTCTGGTGAGACGACAAAAGAAAATAAAGGAAAAGTTTTTGGGCTGCACAGAGCAATGGATACAATCGGCGCTTTTATAGGACCTATTTTTGCGCTCGTTTATCTTTACTACAGACCTGATGATTATACTACAATGTTCTTTATTGCATTTGTACCGGGAATGGTTGGTCTGCTTCTTACTTTTTTAATAAAAGAGAAAGGAATAATTCCAAGCGTTGAAAAAGTTAATTATAATTTTCTTTCATTCTTAAAATACTGGAAAACTTCTCCAGCCGAATACAAAAGAATTGTTCTCGGATTTTTATTCTTTGCATTAATGAACAGCTCGGATATATTTTTATTATTAAAAATAAAATCATTGGGGTATGCAGATACATATGTTATCGGTGCTTATATCTTTTATAATTTTATTTATGCAATAGCATCGTATCCCATAGGTATACTGGCAGATAAGTTGGGGATGAAAATAATTTTTATTGCAAGCCTTATATTGTTTTCCGTAGTGTACTTCATGATGTCGATGGAACTAAGTTTCGTATTTATTGTTATAGCTTTCATAATCTACGGAGTTTTTGCCGCATCTTCGGAAGGAATTTCGAAAGCCTGGATAACCAATCTTGTTCCACAAAATCAAACCGGTACTGCTTTAGGATTTTTTCTTTCTTTCAATAGTATTTTTGCGATGCTGGCAAGCGCTTTTGCAGGTTTATTATGGAGCAGCTTTACGCCGGGGATAACATTTGCAGTTTCATCTATAGGAGCATTGATAACCGCAGCTTATTTCGGTTTTCTGCGAATTAAGAAAATTGAAGGTTGAATAATTTTATCCCTTGAAATTATTAAGGTTTTGTGATAGTTTTAGTCTAACATCAATTAACTCATCTATTACTTTCTTACTTATTAAATTTTAAGATTTGTTAATCGCCCAATAAAAAAATCTATTTTATAATTTTATAAATTATTACCCCATCATTTTAATCCCGCTAAAGGATATTCAAAACTAACCAATGGATACGAAAACAACAGATACAAGAACTAAACCCGCATCTTCTTCAAATGGATTTACGCCTGATGCAAAATCTAAAAACGTTACTGATTTAAAATCAAAAAAAGTTGCTGAACTTATCGACATCGCCAAAGGACTTGGAGTCGCAGGTTACAGTGATTTAAAAAAACAGGAACTGATTTTCAAAATTATCGAAGCTCAGACTAAGAACGACGGATTTGCTTATGCAGTCGGTGTACTTGAAGTACTGCCCGACGGATACGGATTTTTACGCTCAGTAGATTATAATTATCTTCCCTCACCTGACGATATTTATGTTTCACCTTCACAGATAAAAAAATTCTTATTAAGAACCGGTGATACAGTCAGCGGCCAGGTTCGTCCACCTAAAGAAGGCGAAAGATTTTTTGCTCTATTAAAAGTAGAAGCAGTAAACTTCGAGAGCCCTGATACAATAAGAGACAGAATATTATTTGATAACCTTACACCTTTATATCCTAACGAAAAATTAAATCTTGAAACTGCTCCCGGTGAATACGGAATGAGAATAATGGATTTATTTACTCCGATTGGTAAAGGTCAAAGAGGTCTTATCGTTTCTCCACCGAAAAGCGGTAAAACAATTTTGCTGCAGACAATTGCTAACAGCATAACAAAGAATCATCCCGAAGTTCACTTAATAGTATTACTTATCGATGAAAGACCTGAAGAAGTAACGGATATGGAACGCCACGTAAATGCTGAAGTAATTAGCTCAACGTTCGATGAACCACCAGAAAGACACGTACAGGTTTCTGAGATAGTTCTGCAAAAAGCAAAAAGATTAATAGAAGCCAAGAAAGATGTTGTAATATTACTTGATAGTATTACCCGTCTTGCAAGAGCTCACAACACAGTTATCCCGCACAGCGGAAAGATTTTATCGGGCGGTGTTGATGCTAATGCATTACATAAGCCAAAAAGATTCTTCGGTGCTGCAAGAAATATTGATGAAGGCGGCAGCTTAACAATTATTGCAACTGCGCTTATTGAAACAGGCAGCAGAATGGATGAAGTTATCTTTGAAGAATTCAAAGGAACAGGTAATATGGAAATTGTATTGGATAGAAGATTATCCGATAGAAGAGTATTCCCTGCAATCGATTTGAATAAATCTGGAACAAGAAAAGAAGAACTTCTTATGACAAGCGAAACTCTTACAAGAGTATGGCTGCTGAGGAAGTTATTATCTGAATATAATCCGGTTGAAGCAATGGAATTCCTTCTCGAAAAAATGAGAGGAACAAAATCCAATAAAGAATTTCTCGCTTCAATGAATTCGTAACGTATTTAAATCTCTTACATAAAAAGAGATAAAAAATCGTTCTCTAAAATAAAGAAGGTTTTTATAAAACCTCAATACTATGATTTTTAACAATTTTTACTTATCACCATCTGATTTGATGATTTGAACTAACGACACACGATGAAAAAAGAAATATTAATTAATGCAACATCTGATGAGACAAGGATAGCGATTACGGAAGACGGCAGAATAGCCGAACTTTTTTTAGAAACACCCGAAACAGAAAGAAACGTAGGTGATGTTTACCTAGGCAAAACAGGAAAAGTTATACCCGGCATCCGGGCTGCTTTTATTGATTTGGGTTTTCCGCAAGACGCATTCCTTCATTTTTCAGATATCAGTGATTCGCTGGATGAGTACTCTTCCATTATCGGAGATGATTCCGACTTCGACGACGAAGACGATGATGAAGAAGAGGAAGAGAAGCCGCAACAACCGCAGGCTAACGGCAATCGAACAAATGGCAACCGTCACCATAACAGGAACGGTAACAGAGCTCCCGCAAAAGAAATTAATCTCGAACGAGGTCAGGATATTGTCGTTCAGATTACCAAGGAACCCGTAGGTAAAAAGGGCTTCCGTGTTACTTCTAAAGTATCAATACCGGGAAGATATCTTGTGCTTATGCCATTCGGCAGCCGCATAGGTATATCTAAAAAAATATTTAACTCTAAAGAGAAAAGAAGACTGAGAACACTGGTCAGATCTGCTTTGCCAAAGGGCTTCGGAATAATTATCCGTACAGTTGCTATGGGCAATGAAGATAAGCTTATCTTAGATGATTTAAATAATCTTATAAATACCTGGAATGAAATTTCAGCAAAGCTTAAAACAGAAAAACCACCGACGCTTTTATACAAAGATGCTTCAACTTTAAATTCAGTCATAAGAGATTTATTCCGTGAAGATGTTAACAAAGTTATTGTTGACTCCAAAAAACTTCACAGGGAAATCGTAACTTATCTTGAAGAAACTTCACCTGAATTTTTACCGAGAGTACAGCTCTACAATGGCAATCAGCCATTGTTTGATTCGTACAATGTAGAGAAGCAGATACAGGAAACAATGCGCAGGAAAGTCTGGCTGAAAAACGGCGGCTATATTATTATAGAGGGCACAGAAGCTATGACAGTTGTTGATGTGAACAGCGGCAAATATGCAAAATCAAAAGACCAGGAAGTAAACTCTCTTGCAACGAATATCGAAGCGGCAATTGAAATTGTCCGCCAGGTAAGATTGAGAGATATCGGCGGTATTATCGTTATAGATTTTATCGACCTTTATGATGATAGGAATAAAAAGAAACTTTACGAAGAAGTAAGGAAAGAATTCAGAAAAGACAGAGCGAAAGTTACTGCTCTGCCTATAAGTGATTTCGGTCTTTGTCAGATAACAAGACAAAGAATACGCCAAACTATTATTCACTCCGTATCCGATACATGCATGATGTGCAAAGGCTCGGGAAGAATTTCTTCACGAGCAGGATTCTTAACGCGTCTTGAAAGAATATTGCAGCGTTATAAAGGTGGCGATAACGGATTCTTTATAACACTAAAAGTAAATCCGTATCTGAAAACGTACTTAGAGGCAGGATGGCTCAGCAAAGTAAGAAGAATGTCGCTCAAGTATTTTATAAAGATAAAACTTGAAGATGATGAATCTCTTGCATTCGATGATATAAAAATCATTTCTAAAAAACAGAACGGTAAAGACGTAACGGAAGAATACGACCAATAGAATTTTTGTTCTCGTTACGAAGCTCCTGCTTCGTAACGCAATAATTATCAAAGGCTTATCAGTTTTTACAATTGATAAGCCTTTTTGTTTTATTTAAATTATTGTTTAAATTTTTAGATGAAGAGTAAAACAATTTTTTATATTCTTGCATTTTGCTGCATTATAAGACTTTATCATATTGCCTTTCCCGTTGCCGGATGGCATGCATGGCGTCAGGCAGATACGGCAGCTATCGCAAAAAATTTTTATGAAGAGGGACGCAATATTTTATATCCTCAGATTGATTGGCGCGGAACTACTCCCGGCTACGTTGAATCCGAATTTCATATCTATCCTTTTTTAATATCTCTTGTATATAGTATAACCGGAGTAAATGATTCTGTCGGAAGATTTCTGTCCGTCATCTTTTCTCTTTTTCTGATTTACGGAATTTATCTTCTTGTAAGGAAATTCATTTCGGAAAATGCCGGACTTTGGTCTGCATTAATATACGGAATTATTCCGCTCAATATTTATTTCAACCGCGCAGTAATGCCGGAGACTACTTTTCTCATGTGTTCAGTTTACGGAATTTACTTTTTCTCGGAGTGGATTGATAAAGATAAGTGGAAATATTTTATCTATGCATATCTATTCGTTGTATTTGCAGTGCTTATAAAAATCCCGTGTCTGTATCTCGGTTTCCCCTTGTTATTCCTTGCATACACAAAATACAAATGGAAATTATTTATAAACTGGAAAATTTTAATGCTTGTTGTATTAATTTTTATTCCTGTTGTGCTATGGTATTACCATGCAAATCAATTATTGAAGGAAACGGGATTGACGTTCGGTGTATGGGATTCAAAAGATAAATGGTCAAACTTAAATATAATTTTAAGCTTTAAATTTTATAATGATGTATTTTTTAAAAGTATCGCTGAGCGTCATTTCACATACGCTGCTTTTATACCATTTCTAATAGGTCTTTTCATTAAAAGAAATAATTTTCGCGAGAGATTGTTTGATGTATGGCTCCTGAGTATTGTGCTATACATTTTACTGCTGGCAAAAGGAAATCAGGTTCATGAGTATTACCAGCTTCCGTTTATGCTGCCGGCTGTGGTATTCGCCGGAAAAGCATTTGCAAAATATTTTCCAATAAGAATTTCAGATTTCTCTTTATCTAGTTTTTCTTCAGAGGAAAATAAAAATTGGCTGTCGTATGTATTCATTTTGTTTTTTGTATTAACACTTGTATTGAGCTATTTGCGTATCAGCAATTTTTACAAAAATGAAGATTTAAATTCACCTCTTTTTAAAATGTCAGAGGAAATAAAAAAATTTTCTGATAAAAAAGATTTAATAATTACTGTCTGCAACGGTGACCCGTTATTCTTATACAGGGCGGATAGAAAAGGATGGGTGGTAAATCCCGACAAAATAGATCTTAACAATATAAAAGCTAAACAAAAAGAGGGGGCGAAATTAATTTCTGGAGAAAAATCTATTCTTGAAAGTGATGAAGAGAAAAAAAATTTTGAAGAACTGAAGAAACAATATAAAGTTATCGCAGATAATGAAGATTACTTTATCTTAAAATTAAACTAGATGTGTATTAACTTGAATTAAAAAAACGCTCTCACTTCTGCTCTGCCTGTATGAACAACTCTTCTGTCACCTTCAATTCTTCCGTCATAGTTAAACGAAGCCTGAATATTTTTGCTGATGCTGTAATCAAATATTCCTCTCCAGAAATAACTCTTGCCGTCAACTTTACCGTTCGTCAGCTCAAAAGGAATTGTTATTTGTGAATTCGATAATCTTATCTCATCCCTTTCAAGCTCAACTCTCACTCTGCCCAGCGTCGCGAATGAATAAATAACTCTGAATATCTGCTGATTAATATCTGCGCTGTTTGAAGGAGTAGGGTAAAAGTCATCTGCTCTTGTAAAGTTCAAAGTAAATCCGCTTTCAATAACCTGTATAGGTCTGTATGAAAAATCAAAGTTAATCCCGTCTGAAATAATATTTCTGTTGCGGACCGATGTAACAGGCGCAATATTCCTGTCCGTCTTATTCAAATATTCTATATTAGTAGTAACATCTTTTGTTAACCCGACTTTAAGCTTTGCTGAGCGCTGAATGCTCAACAGTCTTTCGTTACCGCTTGTGTACTGTGTAAATCCTTTCTGCTGAATATATCTTAAGCGTAGCGAGTACTCAGGATTGAATTCAAAAAAATTCACATCCTGCTGGAATACTTGCGTACCTGCCAAAGTATTGCTGTCATTTAAAAATGTGCCTGTATGCAGGAAATATAAATCATCCGTATTGGGATTCTTACTTTTCTCATCTATTCTATAGTATGATTCAAGCGAAAGATTATTTACAAGTTCGTTAAGAAAATTATTGTTGTTTAATGAAAGAAATCTTGACGGCCTGATTAATAAACGCGCAGAGGTTTTTACATCTACAATAGGGAAGAGCTGGTCAGTCGGCAAATTAATTTTTACGTAATCTCCGTCATTGTTTGTTGCTAACTGAAACTCATTTTCATCCTGTAAACCGTTGCTGTTTAAGTCTCCGAGGTAAATATAGTTTCCCTGCCCGACAGGTACTTTGATAAATAATTTTTCTATCTTAGCAGTTCTTTCACTGGAGATATTATATAGTAGGTCCGTCTGAATTCCCGAATTGAACGGGTCAATCCTCATCAACGAGTTAACAAGTATGCTTTGGTTGTCTGAGAATCCTTTTTGAATGTAAGCATCGGAGTATTTTTTATCTCTTATCGATATATCGAACGAAGTATTAAGCCATTGAAGTCCGTTATATTTTAATCCGTAAACTTGTGTATAAGTTTTTGATTCATTCTGCATTACACCTAAATCAGTCAGGTCATCATTCCGGAAATTGAACTCTGCATACAAACCCAGATTGTATAAATTATTAATACTGAGTCTTGGCTTTACTTCATTGAATGCAAAGCTTCCGAATCTTACGCTGTCACCGAATACTCTTTGCACATTATCAGTTCTGTTTTCACCGAGGTAAGTTACTTTAAACTCGAACGAAGTGGGAATATCTTTTTGTATCTTTGCAGTTCTGAAAAAACTTAATGAAGCATTTTGTTTTATCCATCTGCTCTTGCTGTTATCTATATAATAATCCGAGTTAACGATATCTATATTGTAAGTTACTTCCGGCAAACGTAATGAATCATCTCTGAATGAAATCCCTGCATTTGTACGAAGCGCATCAAAAAAATCTCCGCGCTTCAGCTGGCCGAACAATCCTCGTATCTCAAAATTATTTGTCGGGCGGAGAGTTAAATTTCCTTCCCGCAATTCTTCAGTTGCATTGGAAGAATCCTGAATGTCGTATGTACGGATAAATTCAACAGTATTTATTCTATCCAGTGAAGTGAACGATTCATTTACATATCTTTCCTTTAATGAAAAATCCACACTGTGAAAATTCATTCCGAATAAATTCACTTTTTCTCTTTTAAATCCTATCTCGCCAAGTATTGCCGCGCCTTTTGTATCGATGAACGGGTCCTGCGAAAATTTATTCCGGTTCAGCAATGAATACGCCGACTCAACATTAAAGTAAAATTCTTTCTTCGGCGATGAGAAATATGTTAAGTTCAGATCTCCCATTTGGTATGCTGTGGGGATAGGAATAAAAACTATAGGCGCATAATTTCCCTGATTGATGCCGACAAAAGTGTATTCGTAAATTGTTTTCTTTATGTAATCGCCAAAGCCGTTTCCTACCAATGAAAATGCTACATTGTAAAGCGCATCGGGATTCCCCGGAGCGTACCGGTAAATTGTGTCTCTTACAGTTCCTATCAAAGTATCGACAAGAATGTATAAACCTTTACTGTTGCCGAGAGAATCTACTCCGGCAAAACTTATTCCAGACCTCACAGCTTTATTCCTGTCTGCTCCTGCAAGCGATAGAATTTGCCTGTCTTCATCCGTTAAATCAAAATCAATTGTTTTATCTATATTATCATTTTCGTTTACGTATGATGCTTTCAGAAAAATTTTATCATCCAGAAAATTCCATTGATTTCTTCCTGAAATAAGTGAGCGCGAATATTTCCTATCGGAGTATTCAAAGTCCACAGTGATACGCGTAGCGTTTGTTATAATTCTTCTGCTTGTAAAAGTAATTTCCCCTATGCCGTAATCGATTGTATAATCTGCCTGGTCACCACGCGTCATTGCAATACCGTCTATATAAACTCTTTCCGTTCCCGAAAGAACCAGGATATTTATTTCATTCTCCTTGCCGATTAATCTATACGGTCCCTGCACTCCGTCAACGCCGTTGAATTTATTTGTGCTGAATTTACCTCTGCTAATAGCTCCCGAAAGCTGTGCATCGCCTAATCCGTAATCGACGTATCCCTTCACTCCCTGAATTTTTCTTGTGAAGTTTGCAAACTCAGTGTTAGTGAAATCAACGTTAATATCTCCGAGTGTCCCTACAACGTTTTTACTGCGAAGTTCAATGAAAACTTTATCAAGCTCCTGCAGCTTCTGCGTATTCCCTTCGGGCTGTATGGGAGTGTTTTCATCTGTCAGCGCTGCTACGATTTCTATATCGTTCGAGAGCTTTCCGTTCAGCTGCAAACGAAAGCCGGAGTTCAGGCTAAGGTCACGGTTTGAGCCGACTGTAAATCCGCGGAACAAGCTTCCGGATTTTTCTAAATCGGTTCCTTCAAAAAGACTTTCTACAAAATCTTTTTTCTGAGTTGCGATTTGGAGCGTATCTCCGGTTAGAGAATCGCGTATGCTTGAAAATTCAAAATTGGAATACTCATCTTTGAAATTATAAGGAAAGACATCGTACTCGATTTTTAAATCATAGACTCTGAACGTATCAAGATTATACTTCTGGAAAAGATTTTTGCTAAGTGAGATAGTTCCTTCTCTGTAATTAAAAACATAATCTTCAGTTGGTTTAAGATTCAGCTTATCATCTAAAGTAAGAACATCCGTCATCTGAATAATAAACTTATTGCCCGTAGTTATCAGCGTATCCTTGAAGGTAATTTTAGCATCAATAACTTTATTATTAGTTGTCGGCTGCGCAAAAGCTGAGGAGAGGCACAGAAAGGTGAATAATATTATAGTGAATCGCTTTATGGGCATTTAAGGAAAATATTCAATGATTGTTTACCTTTCAATACATTACTTTGTATTTTGTTCCAAAAACCGCATATTTATTGTTTTAAGAAGGTCAAAGAAATGGATTGAATAATTTTTAAATATTCGGTAACTTAATGCTTGTCAAAAAAATAACCATATTTAAATGCCATTAAGACATAAATCCGCTCAAAAAAGAGCAAGACAGACGGTAAAAAGAACTGATAGCAATAAAAGAGTGAAAGCTCTTATTAAAGGTTCAACAAAAAGAGTCGTTGCAGCAAAAGATAAAACAGCAGGAATTGAAGAGCTGAAAAAAACCGTTGCTATTTTAGATAGAGCAGCTGTAAAAGGCGTTATTCACAAGAATAAAGCCGCAAATGCAAAATCTAAACTTGCAAAGCGCATCAATAAACTTGCTTAAGAAATTAGCATAATTTTTATTTTATAAATAAAAAATGCCTCGATATATTTATATGGAGGCATTTTTGTTTTTAAAAATTATTCTATATTTGTTTTAACTTTTCAGAAATGCAATGTTATGCTCAAGAAATATTTTAAGAGCATTTACAAATTCAGTCCAGCCTCCGTTATTCGCAAGCGCGCTTTTTATTCCCTGTTCATCATTGTACCATCCTTTTTCCTTTATCTTTAGCCGTGTATAACTTTTCATATCTTCAAAAATAAATTCAGCCGTTACTTTATATTCTGCCTTGTACGCATTCCATTCGAAAACAAGTTTTTCGTTCGGGTAAACTTCCAGCACATTTATTATCGCGCCTTCATCGCCCCATATCCACAGAACTTCTCCGCCTTTATCTAAGTCATTCTGCGCATCGGTAGTAAAATATTTTTTTACCAAGTCAGCTTTACAGACGTGTTCCCACACAGTCTCCACATCTTTTTTAATTGTTGTGCCGACTGTGAAACTGATTGTTCCTTCCCCCAATTTTTCGTACAGCTTGTTATAAGTTGGACTGCTCATTATAATTGTTAGTTTGAAAAATTGTATTTCTAAAAAAATTAAATGAATGCTATTACTTCTATCTCTACTTTTGCATCTTTCGGCAAACGTGAAACTTCCACTGTGCTTCTTGCCGGCAATACCTTTTCAAAAAATTCATTGTATACTTCATTCATCTGCGCAAAGTCATTCATATCTTTTAAGAATACAGTTGTCTTTATTACATTAAATAAAGATGAGCCGCCTTCCTGTAATATTTTTCTTAAATTATTTATAACAATTCGTGTCTGCTCTTTTATATCTTCAGTTGCAATTACTCCGTGCTCATTCAGCGCGACCTGCCCTGATGTAAAAATTAATTTTCTGAAATTTACTGCCTGTGAGTACGGACCTATTGGTTTAGGCGCTGCGTCTGTATTTATTATTCTTTTCATGGTTTGTTTGGGTTAGTTAGTATAATTCTACTTTACTGCTAATTACACTTATCGAGTATTCTTTCGAGGTCATCATCACTGTAATATTCAATTATGATTTCTCCCGAATTATTTTTCTTAGTATTAACTTTTACTCTCGTTCCGAAAAATCGCATCAGCTTAGTCTCAATATCTTTGATGTATGAATCACTGAAATCTATCTTCGCTGCTTTTCTTTTTGTCTTCGGTTTGATATCGCCTTTTGTCAGCTCTTCAAGTTTTCTTACGGATAAATTCTCTTCAATGGTTTTTCTCCATAGAATTTTCTGTTCTTCAGGATTTTCAAGTCTCAGCAAAATTCTTGCATGCCCTTCACTTATTTTATTGTCTCTCAGTGAAACTTTCACCTCTGGAGTAAGCTTCTGCAGCCTTAAATAATTTGCAACTGCCGCTCTGCTTTTTGAAACTCTTTTTGAAACATCTTCCTGTGTTAAATTATAATCTTCAAGCAGTTTCTGATATGTATCTGATAGCTCCATTGCATTCAAATCATCTCTCTGAATATTTTCTATCAGGGCAAGCTCAAGCATGTTCTGGTCTGAATCAACGGGTCTTTCATAAACGTATGCAGGGATTTTTTTCAGCCCGGCTTTCATTGTTGCTCTTAATCTTCTTTCGCCTGATATTAATTCATATCCCGTCATATCCTTCGTGCGTCTTACAGTTATTGGCTGGATAATGCCGTTCGCCTTTATTGACTCTGAAAGCTCTTCAAGTTTTTCTTCGTTGAAATTTACACGGGGCTGTAAAGGATTTACCTTTATCTTTTCCAGCTCAATTTCCATCACGGAGGATTTGTTATCTCCGCCATCGGGCTTTATATTCGGGTCAATATTTCTCTCGGTAAATAAGGCAGAAAGTCCTTTTCCCAATCCTGTATTTCTTTCCATAAGATAACTTTTTAGTGTGAATTATTTATTAATTCTTTTTCAACCGCTGCTAAACCAAACATAAATTCCTCCCTTGAGGGAGGTGTCGAGTGAAGCGAGACGGTGGGTGTTCGTTCAAACACCCCTCCCGACCTTTCAGGTCGGACTCCCCTCAAGGGGAGAATTTGTGATTCAGGTCGCGAAGTCAACTCATAACTCATAACCCATAACTCATAATTAGAACGGGTGCTGATATCCCGGCACACCTGTCTCCAGCGCCATTCCGTTTTTCTCCAATAGCTCTCTTCCCAAATCCATATAATTCATTGAGCCTGTTGAAGTCGGGTCGTATGTCAAAACCGGTTTGCCGTAGCTCGGCGCTTCACCGATTTTTACATTTCTGAAAATCTTATTCTTAAAAACTTTCTCACCGAAAAATTTATTCAGCTCAGCTTCAACCTGCTGTGATAATCTTAAACGCGAATCGAACATCGTCATTAAATATCCTTCTATGTTTAAATCGGGATTGAAAGAGTTTTTTACATTCTTAATTGTATTGAGTAATTGTGATAATCCTTCCAGTGCATAATACTCGCATTGAACGGGAATCATAACAGAGTTTGCTGCAGTTAATGCATTCAGAGTGATAAGTCCCAGCGATGGAGGACAGTCAATAAAAATAAAATCGTACTTAGGTTTTCCCTCGATTTGTCCTTCGGGACTATTCAGATAAAAATCCAGTTTGTTTTTTAATACTCTTTCGCGCGATGCTATTTCAATCAGCTCAAGCTCTGCTGCTACTAAATTTATTGTTGAAGGAATTATATCAAAATTAGGAATCACAGTCGGCTTAATGCAGTCGACTGCTTTTTTATCTGTTACTAAAACTTCGTAAATTGTGGTGCCGTCATCAACGGGCTGGATGCCTACGCCTGTAGTTGCATTTGCCTGAGGGTCGGAATCTATCATTAAAACTTTTTTCCCGAGCGTTGCAACCGATGCAGCAAGGTTCACTGCAGTCGTAGTCTTTCCTACTCCGCCTTTTTGATTAGCTATGGCTATTATTTTTGTCATTAAACAGTAAGTGGTAATCGTTTAAAATTCTATTGCTTCACCGGGAGCGAGTACTGTGCACTTCTTTCCGATTGATTCTACTTTTCTTTTGAAATCATTTTCATCAACCGATATTACAGGAAATGTATTGTAATGAATCGGTACTGTTATTCCGGGATTTAAAAATTCAACTGCCTTAACTGCATCATCCACTCCCATAGTGAAGTTATCACCGATTGGAAGAAATGCAATATCGATTTTATTCATTTCGCCTATGAGCTTCATATCGTAGAATAAAGCCGTATCGCCTGCATGATAAATGCATTTGCCTTCAACAGATAAAAGAATTCCGGCAGGGCTTCCTAAATATTTTCCGCCCGGAGCTGAAGATGAATGATGAGCCAAAGTAAGTTTTACTCTGCCAAAATCAAAGTTATATCCGCCGCCTAAATTCATTCCGTGTGCTTTTACTTTTTCGTAAACGGAGTCAGTAATTTCTACCATGCCGATAATCGTTGCATCATTTTTTTCGGCGATTTGAACGGAATCTCCAACGTGGTCATCGTGCCCGTGAGTTAAAATAATATAGTCGCATTTTATATCGTCAGCTTTTACATCGCACTTTGGATTTCCAGAAATGAAAGGGTCTATTAATATAATATGTTTCCCTGTGTGAACTTCAAGAAAAGAATGCCCGTGAAATATTATTTTGCCCATAATTTCTATTGTTTAAGATTTCAAGTTACCATTAAATTGAAATTTATTAAAGTCTAAAAGGGGATTTGTGCCTAAGAATACAAAGTAGAATTATGATGAGTAATTGCTTTTCAATTATAAATGGAATTTATAGCATTATTTATTAAAATCGCCTTTAAATTCTACAAACTCTTGTTCCAATAGAAGCAATGTATTTTGTCCAATATCTTCCAAGTTTTTCTTTGTAGACTCTAAATCTTTTAGATGTGCAAATTGCGTTACATAAATTTCTTTATAAATATCAAATGATAATTGAATATTAATGGCAATTTCTGCCAAAATTAATGCTACAATCTTATTGCCAGTGTGAAGTTTGTTTATTTTAGAAATATCATCAAGGTATTGCATTACAGTTTCAATTGTACTTATTCTCTGATAATTGTTTTTTGCAAATGCCGAATATAATTCAATTAGTTCTTTATAATATAATTCATCAGTTATAGGTTGAAAATTATTTTCCTTAAATTTGATAATAAACTCGTGCTTCTTTTTATCAATTAGAGTATTTACAGTGTATAAGTATTTTTTAATTTGATGTTTATTCTTATTATATTCATCTGCTAGTTTAATTTGCATCTCTTTTAGCTTTGGGATGGTACCTAGTAAAATATCAGTGTTCACTAGAAATTTCTGAACAATTTCAATTTCTTTATTTGTAATTTCTCTGTGACTATGAATAAAAATTTTATAAAAATCTTCGTTACTAATTTTATTTATTTGTGTTGGATTTATTCCGTAGTTTATTGTTAACGGAGTTAGTAGAGATTTTCTTTTAAAAATTTGGCTCTCTAATTCTTTTAATTCTATTTCAGTTAATGGCTGACCACTTTGTTCTCCTGAAACAGATTTTTTTTTATTATCATTAATTTCTTCAATAATATTTTGGAGGTGTTGTATTTGACTTAGACATGCCTTTCTCAATGATTTTAAATTATAATATAAACTTAATCTAACATTCTTTAATCTTTTCTTTTCTTTATTCCACTCTATTAATTTACCGATACCAAATACAAATAATGCAGATAAAAATGCAACCAGACCAGTAATTATAGCTTTAATTACTTCTGATTGAAAGTTTAAGTCAAAATTTAGTTTAAAAAAATAATATTCAAAAAAATTGCACATCTTTTAGGGTTTAAAACAAATATACAGAATTTATTTCTTATCTATTAGTACTAATATGGTAAAAAAGTTTTATTCTCCGTCCCAATTCGCCTCGGCGAATCCAGGGACAGCTGTCAAGAGTTTTTAAATATTTCTCCCTATTAGTACGAATAGGGAAGATTAGATTTTAATGTAATAATAGAGTGAGTATTTTTATGAGTTATGAGTTATGAGTTATGAGTTATGAGTTATGAGTTATGAAGTAGGAAATTCCTACTATTATAAAACAATGTTATAATTTTGAAATCCAACTATTTTCCGACAGGAAAACAGTCTAATTGCCACGGCTTTTAAGCCGTGGATAGAAATGTAATTTATGTATTTGGCTTTAGCCAAAATCATTTTGCCCTAAAGGGGAGCATCCGCTGAATCATTATTATCCACGGCTTAAAAGTTATCAATTATCAAATCCCGCTTTAGCGGG
>JBHEKU010000216.1:0-19926 GCA_041859205.1 Ignavibacteria bacterium
ATCAAATCCCGCTTTAGCGGGACCGTGGCAAGTTTATGCAAATGTTATTCGCCAAGGCGAATTACAACTTTCAGGTTTGATTCTTATTTTGCAGAAACCCGTCGAAAATCCGTCATTTGAAATATTTATGATGAGTTTTGAACAAGTTGATTTTTAGTTCAGAATTAAAGAATCCGTCGAAAATCCATCAATAAAATATTTATGATGAATTTTTAAACAAGTTGATTTTTGGAATGGAATTAAAGAATCCGTCAAAAATTCATCATTTGAAATATTTATGATGAATTTTAAATATGTTGATTTTAGTGCGGAATTAAAGAATCCGTCAAAAATCCGTCATTTGGAAATATTTATGATGAAGGATTTTGTTCTCCGTTCCAAGCCCCCGTTTGGGACGGAGTTGCCACCCAAACAGGGGTTTGGGTGGCAGAAATAAGAATTAAATTTAAAATGTTATTCGCCATGGCGAATTACTCTTCAATTATGAATTTTATCTGTGTCATCATAATAATCATATAAATCTGTGTTCCAATCCCGCTGAAGACGGGACTGAGCGGAGTTTATCACGCATTTATTGCGGGGCTCAGAATGTGACTTTGAACTTGCAACTTGAAACTGAAAAGATTTGGTATAAAAACGTAACTTTTTAATATTTTTTAAATCAAGTATATTTAATGCTGTCTACAAAACTATACACTATTAACAATAAATAAATCATATGGGAAATTTATTAAAGAAAAAATTGTCTTCTTTACTCCCTGCATTGAGAGATGAAGCGAAATCAATTGTAAAAGAGCACGGTACGAGAAATATCAGTGAAGTTACAATTGACCAGCTTTACGGAGGAATGCGAGGCGTTAAAGGATTAGTATGCGATACATCAGAAGTTGGTTTAGATACAGGTTTAATTATCAGAGGGATTCCGATTCTTGAACTTACGGATAAACTGCCTGAAGAAGTATTTTATTTATTACTCATCGGCGAGCTTCCTAACGCTGAAGAGCTGAAAGATTTACAGGAAGAATTATCTGCGAGAGCAGCACTTCCTCAATACGTTATAGATATGCTTAATGCATTACCGGCAGATACACATCCGATGGTAATGTTCAATACAGGTGTGCTTGCAATGGAATACGAATCTGAATTCAGAAAAGCTTACAGCACAGGCGCAGCTAAAGGAAACCTTTGGGAATTTATGCTTGAAGACTGCTTAAACATTATTGCAAGAGTACCAATTCTTGCAGCTTTGGTTTACAGAAAAAGATTTAATAAGGGCGATATGATTGCTCCTGATAAAAATCTTGACTGGGCTGCTAACTATGCAAAGATGCTTGGCATACAGGATGATAACGGAAAGCTTGCAGACTTGATGAGATTGTACATGGTACTTCACTCAGACCATGAAGGCGGAAACGTCAGCGCATTTACAACATACACTGTTGGTTCTGCTTTATCTGATGCATACTATGCAATCAGCGCAGGATTGAACGGACTTGCCGGTCCTTTACACGGATTAGCAAATCAGGAATGTCTTAACTTCATCGTAAAAATGAGAGCTGACTTCGGCCACTCACCATCAGACGAAGAAGTAAAAGATTACTGTAATAAACTTCTTCAAAGCGGAAGAGTAATTCCGGGATACGGTCACGCAGTATTAAGAGTTACTGACCCGAGATTTATTGCATTCCTGGAATTCGGAAATAAATATATTCCGGATGATGAGATATTCAAAATCGTAAAACAATTGTTTGAACTGGTACCGCAGATTTTAATTCAGCAGGGCAAAGCAAAAGACCCATGGCCTAATGTAGACGCAGGCAGCGGTTCAATGCTTTATCACTACGGATTAAAAGAGCATGAATATTATACTGTAGTGTTCAGTGTTTCAAGAATACTTGGAATGTCAGCGCAGTTAATTCTTGCAAGAGGCATGAATGCTTCTATCGTAAGACCAAAATCAGTTACAACTAACTGGGTTAAAAAACAAATTACCGTTTGATAAACTCATAATTAATTATACTCTTAGGAGAGCAGTAGAACTGCTCTCCTATTGACATAATTGTCACAAATAACACTTCCTTTCACACATCTCCTCTGTATTCTTGTGTATATCACCTTTTCTACTATGTTTCTATGGCACGTATATCGCTCTATATATATGCAAATAGGAGGATAAATGAATAAACTAAACTTAAAAATACCGCTCTTTGTTATTCTTGCGTTGATATGTTCTATATCAATTTCATGCAAGAGTTCGGATAATACAAATACAACAAAGGGCGATGAAGCAGTAAAAGGTACTGTAGCGCAAAGCGATTTAAATGAAAATCAGGAAGACTTGCTTACAGTAGATTATAAACAATTTTATGATGAGCTTGCCCCGCATGGAGAGTGGATTGAAGTTACAGCAGCTGATATAAAATCTGAAGAGCAGCCAACTTCAGCTGGTGAAGAAGATGATGAGTTGAATCAATTGTTGAAGGATAGAAGCGCTTCTTTCCCGAAAGTTACGTTCGGACAATTGTTTGGTGTGAATGATGCAGTAGCAGCCGATGTAAATGTAGGGACATTTTTTGTATGGAGACCTGACCCATCAATGGCAGTCTCTATTGTAAACGGCGATCCAGCTCTTACAATTGGAACACCAGTTGTACCGCCGGCAGTAGTTGTTGCACCTATGTACAGACCTTATACAAATGGTCAATGGATAGCCAGTGATGAAGGATGGTATTTCAAAGCGCCAACACCTCAGGAAGAAATAACTCATCACTACGGCAGATGGGCTTACTCACCTACAATGGGATATATATGGGTTCCGGGCAGAGTCCGTTCGCCTGCATGGGTTGACTGGAGAGAAGATGAAGATAATATTGCATGGACTCCTATTCCACCTGATGTTTATATCGTGAATAATATAGTTCAGCCTGTGCCTGTATATGAAGACCGTTATGTAGTTATTGAGAAGAGATATTTTGTTGAGCCGGTTGTTAGTCAATATGTATATGTTGATAAGATTAAGGTGAAGAAAATGAAACACCTTAAAGGCTTATATGTAAGGGATAGAGTTTTATATAACGGTGGTCCTGAATTTGTTGAGATTGAAAGATACAGCGGGAAGCCCGTAACACAATACAAAGTTGTAACGATGAATAACGATTTCAGAAATACATGGATAGAAAATAATAACATCAATACTTTCGCACCTGTATTTACAAAGGTGAAAGGAAATAAGAACAAGAATACTGTTGTAACACAGCCGGAGAAGTTCAATAAATTTGTAGAAGTTTGGAACAGAGAAAACAATAATAAAAGCGCCGGAAAAGTTGAAGATATAGGAAAACAAAATAAGGCAAATGAAAAGCTTAATGATAAGGTTGAAAAACAGAATGAACAGAAACAACTGAAAGAAGATAAGCAGAATGACAAGAGAAAGAAAGTATTCGATGATAGCGATATGAAGACGGGAAAGAAAAAGAATCAGGAGAAGGTTGAAAGAGAAAAGAATAAAGATAACGGTAATAAAGAAGTAAAGAAAGAAAAACAACGTAAAGAAGTAAAAGAGAAAAAAGAAAAGCCAAAGAAAGAAAAAAAAGATCCGAAGTCATCAGGTGATAACAAAAAACAGAACGATAATCCGAAAGGAAATAAGCATGATAAACCCAAAAGGGACAAGCGATAACAATTGAATCATGCAAAAGTGAGGAGAGATAACCAGATATCTCTCCTTACTTCTTTTTTAAATTTATGTCACTTTTTTATTTTCCAATCCTGAAGTTCATTCAGCATTTTGTAATCGGTTAAATCATAGTGTATAGGTGTAATGGAAATGTAGTCTTCGGTTACTGCCTTATGGTCTAAGTCATTTGTTTTATCGGATAGAACATGGTCACCGACTAACCAGTAATATGGGCGTTTGTTAGGATCTAATCTTTCTTCGTAAAAATCTTCCCAGTCAGATTTTCCCTGCTTAGTCAGCAATACGCCTTTGATTTTATTCTCAGGCACTGCCGGTATATTAACGTTAAGTAGTGTTCCCTTAGGAAGTCCGTTCTTTAAAACCATTTTTGCAATCTTAGCGGCAAATTTTGCAGAGGGGTTAAAATCCTTAAATGAGAAACTTCCCAATGAAATAGCTATGGAAGGAATACCAAGTATTGTTGCTTCTGTTGCTGCGGAAACTGTCCCGGAGTAAATTATATTTATAGCAGTGTTCGCGCCTTGGTTGATACCTGAAATGCACAGGTCAAACTTTCTATCCTTGTATAAATTTCTGACAGCAAGCTTTACGCTATCAGCAGGAGTACCTTCAACTGCATAGCCGAAGAACTTTTTATCTTTAATGATTTCAGTAGCGCGTATTGCGCTTGATACTGTGATTGAATGTCCTGCAGCGCTTTGCTGCGTATGAGGTGCTGCAACTAACACTTCGGCAAACTTACTTATTTCTTTTGCAAGTGTGTTTATACCCAAAGATTCAATTCCATCATCGTTAGAGATAAGTATTAATGGTCTTTTATTCTTGCTTACATTTTTCTTAACTGCTTTTGCCATAAAATTTTATTTGTCCTTTTTAAATATTGTTCTTTTTAGTTTTTGAATTGAATGGTTTAATTCTGTGCTGATGTTTCCTATAGAGTTAGAGATTTTATCAGCCGATGATATTTGCAGTGAGCCTTCTTTATAAAATATGCTGTCTGTATCATCGTGAATTAAAAGCTTGTAGTTATTTGTGCTGAGCCAGTTTTCTATTTCGTTCTTATATGGATTTGAATATTTCCCTGCGCGAAGCTCTATGTTAATCAGCTTAGGTCGGGAGACTAAATGCTTCAGCACGAACCATTCAGCTCCCTCTATATCAATTGAAAGAATATCAATGTTGCCTTTATCCATCGAGCTGAATAATTTAGCTTCAACAGTGAAGCTGTCTTCCTTATTGAGTTTATAGTTATCGTTTACAATGGCGGGACTTTCGTTTATCCCCTCGAGAAATGTAGATGCCTGCGAGCGGTACAGCGTTACAGTCTCTTCTTTATCCCAGACTGCAAAAGGAAAAACCTTTATATTTTTTCCTTTGAAATACGTTTCAATTTTTTCAATACAAAGGGGGTCAGCTTCAACTAATACAGCCTGTATTCCTTTATTGATAAATTCTTTAAGCTTAGATGTTTCAGGATAATATACACCGACTTCGCACACAACTTTTACATCGAGCTTTTCATTCTCATAAATTTCAAACAGCTTGTTCATCTTCAGCCTTAAGTTCCTGAATTTTTGTCCAAAGCAAATCTTTGAGTTTGTCCAATCCTTCTCCGCTGACAGATGAAATTAAAATTTTTATCTCGTCAGTTTTAATCTTCTGGATTTTCTTTTTAAGTTCATCGGGGATAGCATCAATTTTCGTGAAGCAGATTATTCTTGGTTTCTTTATAAGCTCCTCAGAATAATTCTCAAGCTCTTTCAATAATGTCTTATACTCTTTTAAAAACTCCTTCTTTGTACTGGCATCCATTAAGTTAGTCGTGTCTATCAGAAATAGTAAAATCTTTGTGCGTTCGATATGCTTTAAAAATTGTATGCCAAGTCCTTTGCCGTCTGATGCTCCTTCGATAATCCCGGGAATATCTGCAACTACAAAAGATTCATATTCTTTGTAACGGACAATTCCCAGATTTGGAATTAAAGTAGTGAACGGATAATCTGCTATCTTAGGCTTTGCAGCTGAAATTTTTGATATTAATGTTGATTTGCCGGCATTCGGAAATCCGACTAGTCCTACGTCCGCAATAAGTTTAAGTTCAATTAAGACGTTTGCTTCTTTACCGTCCCTGCCTGTTTCGGAATATCTTGGTGCCTGAACAGTTGAAGTTTTGAAATGGTTATTTCCTCTTCCACCTCTTCCGCCTTTAAGCACAATTTTTTCTTCGCCGTCTATTGTAAGGTCAGCAAGGATTTCTCCCGTTGCTTCATCTTTTATAATGCTGCCGCAGGGGACTTGGATGATAACGTCTTCCGCATCCTTACCTGTTTTCAATCCGCCTTCTCCGTGTTTTCCTCTGCCGGCTTTATAATGTCTCTTGTATGAGAAGTCAATTAAAGTAGAGAGCTGGGCATTTGCTTTGAAAATTATATCTCCGCCTCTTCCGCCGTCTCCGCCGTTTGGTCCGCCTTTGGGTACAAATTTTTCCCTGCGAAAACTGACAACTCCGTTGCCGCCGTCACCCGACTTAATGAAAATTTTTGCGTGGTCTAAAAACATTGTTATCCTTTATTATTTTTCCTTGTTTGTAAAATGCTCCTGTAACGCATCTGTAAATTTTACCACGGGTTTGTGATAAATGTGTACTTTATTTTCGTTATATAGATCTTTTAAATGATTTGCTGCTTCTTTCCATGTATTCATTACAGCCAGTGTCCTGAAAGAATTTCTCATAGCAGTTTTACTGCCGGAGTAAATTTTATCCCGGATTATAGTAAGTTCTTTTTCCGTAAATAATCTTTTTATTTGATACTGGTCGCCTGTTTCATTATCGTGCGTTTCAGAAAACACTTCTTCATCCGCTTCTGTAATATTCTCCTGTTCTTCTTTTTCTTTAGCATCACGTTCCTTAATTAAGTCATCGGAATATATATCGTACTTTGTATAATTTATTTCCTTCTTTGGAGTCTTTACTTCTTTTGTATTTTCCTTGTTAATTTCTTTCTTTGGAATTTCTATCTCAATCTTTTTTTCTTCATGTCGTAATTCTTCTTTTATATTATCCTGTGTAATAGTTATCGGTTCGAAAATTTCCTTTTTCTTGTTTTCTTTTTTTTCTGTCTTGTCTTCATGTTTCTCTTCATATTTTTCTTCGTGAACAGTATATTTATCAGTAAGGACTTTAATAATATCTTTATAAGAAACTAAAGTGTTTTCTTTCAGATTAGGAATCACATCAAATTTTTTCAGTAAATCATCGTATTCTTTATCTTCTAAAAAAATCTTTATAAATGAAAACGGAATTGACGACTCTAAATTAATCTTGCTTTCATCTTCATACTTCAGCTTAAAAATATTAACAAGGAAATTCTTTATCTTTACACCGGAAATTTCATTGGTAAGCTTATTGTATAGAACTTCATTTGTATCTTTTAATAAAAGCTCAACCTTACTTTTGGAAACATACAAATGAGTCTCTTCATCAAGATAATTTAATATAGTATCAGGATAAAATTTATAAAAAGTGAAAACTCTGAGTTTATGTCTTACTTCATTATCCGATTTTGATTCAATGCTTCCGTAAACGTAATTTAACAACGTCCACTTCGGTCTTAGTGTAAAATTGAACTGAAGCTTCACCCCTTTTTCAATAAGCTCATCAAGATAATCGCTTTCAGTTATCTCCTGCGTTTCATTAAAGATAAAATTTTTAATGAATGGCGAGAGCTCGCTCTTAGCAACAGTATTTCTCGATACCGGTGAGAGCAGCCTTATCTTACTTTTCTCTGAATTTGTTTTTTCTTTTACAAGACTTTCAAACATCTTTTTTAATCTTATTGCTTAATATTTTAAACAAATACTTTTTAATAAAAAAGCCCGCGAACGGGCTTAAAATTTAAGAACGTTACGAATGAAATAATTACGCTTCCTTTGTTGAAATTCTTTTCTTCAATTGAGAAATATGCCATGTGATATTAATCTCTTTCGGACATGCTTCTATACAATTAAATATTGTATGGCATCTCCAAATTCCGTCAGGATTATCTATTATATCAAGTCTTTCGTCAGCAGCATCGTCCCTCGTATCAAATGCAAATCTGTACGCCTTCAATAAAGCGGCAGGTCCTAAATAATTTTCATTTGTCCATGTGGAAGGGCACGAAGTCGTGCAGCATCCGCAAAGAATACATTTTGCTGATTCAAAAAGCATTTCAGCGTCATCATTAGATTGCAGTCTTTCGCTGTTTGCAGGTGGCGGAGTTTTATTTATGAGATATGGCTTTATCACTTCATACTTCTGAAAGAAGCTCGACATATCTACTACTAAATCTTTTATTATCGGTAGTGAAGGCAGCGGTTCAATTGTAATAGGTTTATTAGTATTCATATCTTTCAGTAATAACGAGCATGCAAGTCTGTTCTTGCCGTTAATCTTCATCCCGTCGCTTCCGCATATTCCGTGAGCGCATGAACGTCTGAATGTAAGAGTCCCGTCATGTTTCCATTTTATCTCGTGAAGTACATCGAGAAGTCTCCAATCTCCGCTTATGCCCTGAAGTTTGAAGTCCTGAAAATACGGCTGTGTATCTTTCTCAGGGTTGTATCTCAAAATTTTTACTGTAATATCCATTGTATAATATATTAATGATAATTTTTTATTTCAATTGTTTACTTCTGCTTATCTTAACTTATAATCTTCTTTCAAAGTTTGTATAAATTTATCTTTATCCGGGCAGGGATAAACTTTATCTATCAACTCGTATCCTTTATAAACTTCTCCCAATGTAAAATAATCAGCAGTTATAGCCGCTAGTATAGTTTTCACTGAGCCCGCATCTGTATTAAATGTTTCATCACCTTCCGCTTCACATTTGTAATTACTATCTAAAAATTCTTTTAAATCAGTTTGTAATTCTTCTATCTGCTGTTTTACAAGTAAGGGAAAATTTTTAGTTACGTTTTTAAATTTTCCGTTCTCAACTGTATAAACCATTACAGGTGCTCTGGTCTCTGCAAAATTTGTAAAGGCATAGGCAAACATCATATTTGCAGTTGTGATTTCAAATTTACCGTTTTTATCTAAATCCTCTAAATCAAAATAAGCATCTGCAAGATACAGTGTATCTGTTGTAATAAGTTTATCGTTTTTTATCTTACATGCCTGAAGGTAAGTGCAGCAATGCGCTCCACCGGTATAAACTGCAATCAGATAAGTTTTGAACCCGTCATTGTTGAAATCAACTTCCTTCACATCGCTTATTCTCTCTTCAAAAACTCCTTTGTAAATAACATCATTGCCTTCTGTAACTCTCAAAGTAGTTGAATAATTGGTATCAATATGTATTGCCCTGAATCTGTACTTGCCAAGCTTTACATCAAGAGTATCACTCTGCGCAAACGTTAAACTAAAGAACGACAAAAAAACTAAAACAAGACTGAGCTTCATTTATTGGGGTTAATAATTTATTAGTACTTTCTTTCCATGGGTGTAAATCTTGTCAGAGTTACAGGTTTGTATTTCAGAATCGGCTCATCTCCATTTGGATTTTTGAAAGCAAATGTATGTTTCATCCAATTCACGTCATCTCTCTTCGGGAAATCTTCTCTCGTATGCGCCCCACGTGATTCCTGTCTTGCATAAGCACTGTTAACGGTTGCTTCTGCAGTTACAATTAAGTTATCAAGCTCGATTGCTTCCATTAAATCTGTATTAAATACTTTTCCTTTATCTTGAATAGAAATATTTTTTGCTCTCTCTTTTATCTCTTTTACTTTTTCAACCATTTTTTTCAGGTCAGCTTCATTTCTGAATACTCCGCAGTCAACCATCATTGTATCCTGCAATTCAGTTCTTAAAGTTACAACTTTTTCACTTCCTGATTTATTGAATATATCATTTATAATCTTTTTGGATTTCTCTGCTGCATCGGCAGGCATAGGTGCGTAATCATTATTCTTCACAAATTCAGTTACTGCCTTTCCTGTTCTTCTTCCGAACACAACTAAGTCCAGCAATGAGTTTGTTCCTAATCTGTTTGCGCCGTGAACTGAAACGCATGCACATTCACCTGCAGCATAAAGACCTTTTACTATATCGCCTTTTTCATTTAATAAAACTTCGCCGTTAACGTTTGTTGGTATTCCGCCCATAGCATAGTGAGCTGTAGGTTGAATAGGGATTGGTTCCTTTGTCGGCTCAACGCCTAAGTATGTTCTTGCGAAGCCGGTAATTTCAGGGAGCTTATCATCTATTACTTCTTTTCCTAAGTGAGATACATCAAGGTAAACGTAATCTGTTCCGTCGCTTCCTCTTATTCCTCTGCCTTCTCGTATTTCTGAAATAATTGCTCGTGATACCATGTCTCTCGGAGCTAAATCCATAACTGTAGGTGCGTAACGCGCCATGAATCTCTCGCCATCTTTATTCTTTAATATTCCGCCTTCACCTCTTGCAGCTTCGCTGACAAGAATTCCCAGCTTCCATAATCCTGTCGGATGGAACTGGAAAAATTCCATATCTTCCAATGGCAGTCCGTTGTTATAGCATAAAGCATATCCATCGCCTGTGCCCACGTGAGCATTTGATGTAATTCTGAAAACTCTTCCGTAACCGCCTGTTGCAAAAATAACTGCCTTAGCATGGAATGTATGAATTTCACTTGTTGCTATATCCATTGCTATAACACCTTTGCATACTCCGTCTTCTACTATTAAATCGGTTACAAAATATTCTGAAAAGAAATTTACCTGATTCTTAATACATGTTTCATATAGTGTGTGAAGCATTACGTGTCCGGTTCTGTCAGCAGAGTAACATGAGCGTTTCACTGCAACTCTTTTTCCGTTTGGTTCATTTGGGTCAACAGGTCTTGTGTGTCCGCCGAAAAATCTCTGTGCGATTTTACCGTCTTCGTTTCGGGAGAACGGCATACCCATGTGTTCAAGCTCCATGATAGCTCTGATAGCATCTTTGCACATCACTTCAATGCAGTCCTGGTCTCCGAGATAATCGCTTCCTTTTACTGTATCGTATGCATGGTTTTCCCATGAATCATCTTCCATATTTGCAAGCGCTGCGCATACACCGCCTTGCGCTGTTCCTGTATGTGAGCGGGGAGGAAATACTTTTGATAAAACTGCGCATGAATATTCTTTCGGAATTTCTACAGCTGCGCGAAGCCCCGCGCCGCCGGCGCCAATAATAACAACGTCAAAATTTTGTACCATGATTTTATAAAATTACCTTTGTGATTATTTTAAATTTTATGTGTATTTAATAAACTTTATTCGTCTAAATTTTTTATTGCTTTGTATAGATCAGCTTTCTTTTTATTTTCTTCTACTCCTGAAACATAAATTCCCTTTATATCCATATAAGCAAGTATTGCATCAAATTTTCTTCCTTCCTTCACCGCTATCATACCGATGTAATACAGTAAGTCGAGGTTGTACGGCGCTGAGCCATATAAAGTCAGTTCGCGGTCATAGGCAGTTTCTAAAATCTTTTTTGCTTTTGAATAATCTTTATACTTCTCATAGTATATTTTTCCTAAACCCACATAAGCATTTGTATTGCTTGAATCTCTACTGATAACTTCCTTGTAACTTTTTTCTGCTTTTTTATAATCTCCCATCAAATCATAAATATTCGCAATCGAATATCTGATAAAATTATCGGAAGTATCAGCCCTTTGCATTTTTTCATAGAAGGTTAAAGCTTTCTTATAATCCTTAGATGAAGAGTATGCTGTTGCAAGTGAAGAACTTAAAGAATTTACCAGACTGTCCGATGTGAATTTTTCCCTTACAGTTTTAAATAAATCTTCAGCCTTTTGATACGAATCAGTCATAACATATAAGTCAAGCAAATCTCTGTATACATAAAATGTGTCGGGACGCATTTCAATGCATTTGTAATAATAAGTTTCTGCCTTAGAAAAATTAGCCCGATTGAGCGAGTCTTTTCTTACGGCAAAAGTATCAATTACCTTCATAGTATCTTTCCATTTCGAGTAGTACCAATCGTAACTTATCTGTGATTTCAGATTGTTTGCAAGCCTGTAATTGGAATTAAATAAACTTTCTTCTTTTTTTGCTTTAAGTTCTTCATCATCAGCAAGGTTAGCTGTATTTATTAATGAAGCTGTTCTTTTAAAAGCATTTATTGCAACTGCGAAATTTAAATTGCCATAACCCATAAAAGTATACGTTGTAATACCAATGACTTCACCTTTCGAATTAAAAAGAGCGCCTCCGCTGTTTCCGGGAGAAATCGCAGCTGTTATCTGAATAACTTTTTCAAAAGTTTTTGTAACAGGCATATATGTAACCGGGTCATTGAAGTCAACTTTTTCGTTTTGCCTTATTGCAGCAACTATTCCCTGTGATATTGTATATTCAAATCCTAAAGGACTGCCAATTGCATAAACATCCTGTCCCTGTTTTACATTATCAGAATTTCCAAAGTTTATGGTCTGAAAATTTAAACTATCTTCTGAAACAATTTTTAAGATTGCAAAATCATTTTTTTCATCTATCAGTACTATCTGCGCGTAGTAAAAATTTCCGTCGCTTGTCTTTACTATTATACTGTCAATTCTTTCGACAACGTGAAAATTAGTACCGATTAATCCGTCAGCTCTGAAAATAAATCCGCTTCCGTTAAGCAAAGTTGTATCATTACTTGTATAAGAGTAATAACTGTAATTATCAGTAGTATGATACCAGATTGATACAAGCGCGGCTTTATTATTCTCAATAATTTCCTGCGCATTCAGGTCACCGTCTTTCGGTCCCTGAATTTCAGTAACAGGCTTCTCCTGTGCAAATGAAACACCGCATGCAAGTAAAAATAATAGTACAGCTAACCCAAAGATTTTTTTCTGATAACGGATAACGAACAACGGATAACTATTAACGACCATCATTTTCCTTTCCACTCAGCTTTTCTCTTTTCAACAAATGCATTCATGCCTTCAAATTTATCTTCGGTAGCAAATAATAAATAGAAATTTTTTCTTTCAAACTCCAGGCCTGTTTCTATTGTGAGATCCAGTGAACGTGATACACACTCCTTGCCCAGCATAACAGCTACTGTCGGCTTGGATGCAATTTCTTTTCCAAGCTCAATTGCTTCATCTAAATAAACTTCATCTTCAACTACACGTGTTACAAGTCCCGCTTCAAACATATCTTTAGCGGACATCATTCTTCCTGTGAGAATCATCTCCATTGCCCGTGCCTTGCCGATTGCTTTTGTAAGTCTTTGTGTCCCTCCGGCTCCGGGGATAACACCTAAATTTATTTCAGGCTGACCGAACTTTGCACCATTTGCAGCGATAATCATATCGCAGCTCATTGCAAGCTCGCATCCACCGCCGAGAGCGAAACCGCTCACTGCAGCAATTATTGGTTTTCTTACTTTTCTTATTTTATCCCATCGGGCAAACTGATTGCTAAGCTGCATTTCAATTGCAGTGGCGTCTGCCATTTCTTTTATATCTGCGCCGGCAGCAAAAGCTCTGGCATTTCCTGTTAAAACTATGCATCCTATTTCTTCGTCTTTGTCAAAGTTTTCCATTGTGCCCACAACTTCTTTCATGAGCTCAACTTTTAATGCATTCAAAACGTCAGGACGGTTTAATTGTATTAAGCCGACTTTAAGTCCGCTTTTATTTTCAATTTCAGAAACAAGTATATTATTGTAAGAAGCTGAAAGGTAAGATTTATCGCTCATTGTATTAGAATATTACTAAAAATGTGGAATGATTGTAAAAAATGAAATTAAGGTTATTGATTTTTAATTACAATGAAGAATGAGAGTAAAAGAAGGTTTAAAAATAGTTCTAAATTCATCATTTATATCTAAATATTTTATGAATTTAATTTAAAGAATACTATTTTTATTTTGATTCAAATAATATAAAATGAAACTGCCAATTTTAGGCTTCGGCTGTTATAGAATAGACTACAGAGTTGAGGAACATCGAAAATCGCTTGAAAAAGCTATTTTAGAAGGAATAACTTTAATAGATACATCTGCAAATTATGCTGACGGCAAAAGCGAAATACTTGTCGGTCAGGTTGTGACTAAGTTGATTGGTGAGAATAAAATTAAAAGGGAAGATCTTAAAATTGTAACGAAGGCCGGGTATATACAAGGTTCAAATTATAAAACTGCGTTAGCAAGAAAAGAAGAAGGCAAACCTTTTCCCGAAGTTGTGGAATATGCTGAACGTCTTTGGCACTGTATTCATCCCGATTTTCTTCAGCATCAGTTAGATGAGCAATTGAAAAGATTGCAGATGGACTACGTTGATGTGTACTTGCTGCACAACCCGGAATATTTTTTAGGGTGGGCTGAACACGAAGGAATGAAAATCGAAACAGCCAGAGAAGAATACTACAGAAGAATAAAAAATGCTTTTGCTTTTCTTGAAGAGAAGGTAAAAGAAGGCAAAGTAAAATCCTACGGTATTTCTTCCAATTCTTTTCCCGGTTTACATAACGAGTATAATTTCACTTCATTGGAGAAAGTGCTGAATATCGCCAATGAAATAAATACTGAAAATAATTTCAAATGCGTGCAGCTTCCCTTTAATCTGATAGAGAGCGGAGCAGTTCTGAATAAAAATCAGGAGAACGGAACTAAAACTATTCTTGAACTTGCTGAAGAAAATAAGTTAGAGGTTCTAATAAACCGTCCCCTTAATGCAATAACTCCAAAAGGGCTTCTTCGCTTAGCTGATTTTGAAGTTACTGGTGCTTATGTTGAAAATGATTTTGTGAAGCAGAATAAATTAGTAATGTTAATGGAGCAGGACCTTATTGATGAAAAATTAGTTGATATGGTATCAAGCGAAGATCTGGAGAAGGCGAAGAAATTTCTTTCGTTCGGAAAGCTGATAGATGAGAACTGGAAATTTTTCGGAACGCTGGAGCATTTCAACGATAATATAGAGTATAATATAGCTCCAAGAATAAATTTTCTTACGGATTTTTTCAACAATCAGGTTGAAGATGGCAGCGCAAAAGAATTTTTTGCAAAGTATTTAGCGGAGAGTTATAAATTATTTAATTTTATTTCGACGTATTATAAAATAAATGCAAATTCACGCAACGCGAAGATACATGCGATTATAAATTCAATTATTCCTGAAGAATATCATAGCCTGACTCTCTCGCAAAAAACAATGCTGCTTATTTCTTCAACAAAGGGAGTTTCTACTGTGTTAATCGGTGCGAGAAAAGAAAAATATGTGGATGATGCAGTGAAAGTTTTAAGTTTGCAAAAACTTCCTGAAACAGTTTCCGTATTTAAGAAGATAAAAAGCGAAATAGCTGACCATATAAATTAATTCCTATGAATTTTAAAGAACAAAAAATAAAAATAATTTTAATAGCATCGCTGGTAGTTGTTACAGCTGTATTATCCTATTTTTATTTCAATAGTTCAGATGATTCAAAAGAAACAGGAATTACAAAAATAACCGATAAAAAATTTACTGATGAGGAACTGAAGAAGAAAATCCCTTCGGAAATTGATTCTATGATGTATTCATTCGGCATTAAAAAAGAATGGATTAAGGACGGGAAAAACGATAAAAAATCGAACAAAGCCCTTCCCGAATTATGGTTTGTAAAAGAAGTTTCAATCCCGCTTGACCTGAGCACTATCGAAGTTACTACTAATTTTACAAATATGCTCCGCTACTACGGACTGGAAGAAACAATCAACGAAGACCCGAAGACTAAAAATATCAGCGCAGATATTTATTTCAAGAAAGATAGTTTGAAAAAAACAGTAGGGAATATAAAGCTTAACTATACCGATAAAATAAAAAGAGATGCTTCAGATGTTTGCCTGATTTTAAATAATATTGTTGATTTTAAATCCTCAGATTTAAACGATGTATTAAACTCAAACGAAAATTTCTCCATAATACTTCCCCTTACAAATGATAAATCGGACGTGCAGTCGTTAATCGTAAATTCAAAAAAAGATTTCCTTCTTAAATTTGCAATTGGAAAAGAAGATGACGTAGAGGCTGATTTTAAATCAGGTACGGAAGGAAACCGTGAGTGGAGAGCTAAAATAAAAAGTGTTTCCTATGAATTTGCAAAAACAGGCGGCGTGATAATAGATAACCCTGTAAAAGATTTTGTGTTTGAAGAAAAAATCAAAGATGAATTTTTAAAATATAAAATTACTGCATATAAGGATACTTTGCTTCAGAAGTTTGCTTCGGCAAATATTGATGAGAAAAAAGTATATGATTTGTTCACTAATATTATTAACCGGACTAAGAATGGCTTTGCAAATAATTTTTATATTCTAAATCTTTCTCCCTCAGAATTTTTATTTCTCGATAAAGAGATTACGAATCTGAAAAGACGGGGATATAAATTTTATTCGTTCAAAGACATGATGCGGAAGATGAACGCTCCACTGGTAAAACCAAGTGATGATAAGAAAAGTGATAATCCTCAGGGAGTAAAAGCGGATACTTTAAATCCAGCGCCAAAAACACCAATCAAAAAGAAAAAGTAAAACAAAAATGAATACACAGGAACTATGGATGAAGTATGCCTTTAAAGAGGCAGAGAGAGCTTACGAAGAAAACGAAGTGCCGATTGGATGCATAATTACTTTTCAAAACACTATCATTGCAAAAGCGCATAATCAGGTTGAGACACTAAAAGACCCTACTGCTCACGCAGAAATAATTGCTATTACTTCTGCCGCTGAATATCTTCAATCAAAGCAATTAATCGGATGCAATATGTACGTTACACTTGAGCCCTGCCCCATGTGCGCGGGAGCAATTGTGATGGCTAAGATTGATAATCTTTTCTTCGGAGCCTTCGATAACAATATCGGCGGCTGCGGAAGCGCATTTAATATCACTTCAAATGAAAAGATGAACCATAACGTTAATGTTTATGGCGGAATTATGGATAAGGAATGCGCAGGGATATTGAAAAGCTTTTTTGAAGTGAAGCGTTAGTTCTATATCACTCCGATAATTTTTTCTTCGAGCAAGCCTTCATTATTTGTGATTATTAGTTTATAAATCCCTGTCTTTAAAAAACCAGTAAGTACATTTATCGAATGACTTCCCGGTTCATAAATTCCAGTAAGTAAATCAGCTTTTTTTCTTCCGAACATGTCGTAAAATTTTATTTTTAAAGTACCCGGATTATTATTGCGGAAATTATAAATGAAAGAATTTACTTTATCTGATTTTTTATAAACCGGGCTATATGCATTTGCTATCATGCAAATTTTCTGATTAATGACAGCATTCAAATTAGCGCTTAAGTCATTTGCATAGGTGGAAACATCCATATTCCATATACTGTTATCCTGTAAATGAACGTGACGGTTTCCGCCCCGTCCGTGTTCGAGATAGTGTATGTTTATTGCATCGTTCAGCGAAAGTATTTTTGTTTTATCTTCAGGGGGAGTGTATGATAAATCCATAGCTGCCCCTATGATATGCGGCGATGCTTCGATATTAGACCACCCTCTTCTTTTATAAAGGAGCTGAGCTTCGTTTGTCCTCATTCCATCGGATACACGCGGTCTGAATTTTACTTTATCGAGTAAATATAAAAATTTTATTAAGGCAGGAGCCTGAAGATAAGGAATTACATTATGTTTCAGCTGCAGGAATGGAAAGGAAAATTTCACCATAGGGAAATATCCTTTCTCATTGGTAAAGCTTACAAAGTTATAATCGGGAATATATAAAACAGAATCAGTCTTTGTTATTATTTCAAACTGATTGTAAATGCTGCCATCGTCATTAATGATTTTTAAATAGCCTGAGATAAGATGATTTTCTTTTACATAGAAGAATGCATTATCGGATTCGCAGTTATAATCCACGAATGAAATATTATTTGCTTTGCAAAAATTCAGCAAAGCAAAGAAAAGTAAAATACGAAATGTGTTTGGGGTAATTTTCAATGATTAAATCCTATAAATATTTACATCTCACCGAATCCTTTTTCAAAAAAATCTATCATCTCAACCGATAAAGCTTCTTCATCTTCACCTTCAAATTTCAATGTCAGTTTAGAACCTTTTTCTGCGGCAAGTGTCATAACGCCAATAATACTTTTACCGTTTACCTCAAAGTCATTGCGTGTAATAAAAAAATCTGCTTTGTACTTAGCGGCGATTTTTACAATTGATGATGCAGGTCTTGTATGCATTCCTGCATTATTTACTATCTCAACTTCTTTTTCAATCATTCCTTAGTTTATACTAATTAAGAATTTCGTTCAAGCAGCATTTGTGAAAATCCTTTCAGCAATTCCTGATGCTTATGGTCAAAATCTTTTATGCATTCATCTGCTTTTAAGGTAAAGCTCTCCACTGCTTTTTTAGCAGCGTCAATTACTCCGTAATCTAAATATATTTTTTTAATCCTTTGTATCTCTTCTTCCTGATTATCTTTGATGCCTGAGTTTTTTACTATCAACTCAATTCTTTCCCGGTCTTCTTTTTTGTTTACTACTTCAAGCGATTTCAGAAGCAGAAATGTTTTCTTTCCTTCAATAAGGTCGCCGCCTATTTTTTTCCCGAATTCTTTTTCATCTGCAATTATATCAAGCAAGTCATCCTGAATCTGAAATGCAAGTCCTGAGTTAACGGCAAACTCCCGTATGTTGTGAATTTGCTGTTCACTTCCTCCGCCGATAATAGCTCCCATTACTGCGCTTACTTCAATAAGCTTTGCAGTTTTTTTCTGGATCATCATTAAATACTTATCAATTGTAACATCGTTCTCTAATTCAAAATCTTTATCATAGCTTTGTCCTTCACAGACTTCTACAACACCTTCTGTGAATTCTTTTACTATTTTTTCTATTCCTAATACCTTTGTTCTTAGCAAAGATTTATAAGCAATAGCAATTAAGTTATCTCCGGCAAGGATTGCAGTATTTACATTCCATTTTTTGTGAACCGTTTCATTTCCTCTTCTTGTATCGGCATTATCCATTATATCATCGTGAACTAGTGTAAAATTGTGCAAAACTTCAATTGCTGCGCCTGCATCAAGAGCATCTTCTATGTTTCCGCCGACAGTTTCACATGCAAAAAGTAAGATTATAGGTCTGATTCTTTTTCCGCCGCCTGATAAAATATAGTTTACGGGGTCATAAAGGCTTTTAGGTTCTTTTTCAACAACAAGAGAGTTAACTCTTTCATCAATTTTACTCTTATATTCGCTATACTTCTCTAAAAATTTTTTCATTCGTATTTATTTTCTGATAAACGTGAAACTTTTAACTGATTTTAGAATTTAATAGACAAGGTTTGGGTAACAAAACCAAAAGGCAGTTGTAATTCTATTGTAAATAAAACTGTTAATATATAAAATATTATTCGTTAGAAATATGAAATTAAAAGTGTTCAAATACATGTCTAAAAATAAAATTCTTGTCTCATCGCTGTTCGCGCTTATACTTGCAGTTTCTTCTTTTGCTTTTATACCTAACTCAGATAACAGGTTTAACGACCTACTCTCGAAAAAAATTCAGAAATACATTACAACAAATGCGCAAGAACTGCCTGACTGGGCGCTATTGGACCCGAAGGACGGATATGAAGGTACAAGAACTTTAGCATTCAGAGAGTATTTGAAAACTACTCAGTTACTTAATGAACCGAAACAAGTTGTGGTTGCTGTTATTGACGGAGGGATAGATATTAATCACCCCGACTTAAAAAATAATATCTGGCAGAACATGGCAGAAGTTAACGGAGTTGCAGGAGTAGATGATGATGAGAACGGATTTATAGATGATTTTAACGGATGGAATTTCCTCGGTACACAGGAAAGCCTTGGCATGGAGTTTACAAGAGAGTATTATAAGTTAAAGAAGCAGGGAGTAAGCGAGAGCGACCCTTATTTCAAAAAAGTTAAAGATGAATACCTTGAGGAAAAAAGTGAAGTGATGTTTATGAAAATCGGGATTAATACTTCCATAGATGAATTAAACAGCGCTGAAGCAATTCTTCAAGAAAGAAATTATCCGACAGACCCCGATAAACTTGATAAAATTGCAAGAACACTCACAGGAAAATATGAAGAGGCAGCTTCCGTAATACTCAATACATATTTTATGTACGGAATAAAAAAAGAAGAGATGGTAGGGCTTAAGAAAGAGTATGATACAAAATCTAAATACTTAACCGATACTACAAGCACTTATTT
>JBHEKU010000059.1:0-18654 GCA_041859205.1 Ignavibacteria bacterium
AGTCTGCTGTTTTATTACGTAAGTTATTCTAAACAGATAAAACATTTTTGAAAATTCCTGAAAGGTAAGTTTTTTAATTATGCATGCAAAAGTAAATTTCATACACCGTATCTTGCGAATAATCTGTATGTGCGGGCTGTCTTGTCGAAGTCTTTAATAGTCACATATCACGTTCCTTCAATTTCATTGTTAAGGCTTTTTCAGAACATTGAATTAAATCTCACTGCAAGTCTGCCTTTCCTTGAATCGCGTTTGGCATCTCTTCCTTTATCGGAAGCATTTGCCTGATTGGGGTTTGTTTCAAATTGTGATACATTTAATGAGCCGGGTATGCGGATTGCGCCGCTGACAAAATTAGTGAGCACAGATAAGGTTGAGACAGACACTACTTCTGTTTCCAGCACCGAGTTGAATATCTTTTGGTACTCCTCACTGTGCTCACGATAACCTTTATAATTTGTGTATGTGAATGCCAACATGAATCGTAATTTGTCAGCAGCAGCTCCGAACTTCAAGCTGTTTTTTCTCATTCAGAATTCGCCGAATTCGCCAAATTCATTAAACGACCATACAAATGGTTTATAAAATTTGATATCTGAAATAAAATTTATTACTCCGCCCTGAGCGTTTGTATATAATGCCGAAGCATTTCCTCCGGTAACTTCAATGCTGCCCAAAGCAATAAAGTCGATTGCCTCTATTCTTGTTTGCCTGTCGGGCTCGGATTCCGGTATTCCGTCGAGTAACATTCTGACTCCGCGAATGCCTGTATTAGAGCGGCTGCCGAATCCTCTAATAGAAATTCTGACATCGTGATTTCCGTATCTTGACTGCATGAAGAGCCCCGGCGTTGTCGAAAGTACGTCATTAATTCCGAGGTTTCGTGAATATTTAAAGTCATCTTTATTAATAAGGTTTACAGGATAAGGTATATCAATAAGTTTTTGTTCGGTTCTTGTACCCGAAATGAATATGTTGTCCGTTTCATACTTTACTGAATCTTTTTCAGTTTGCGAAAATCAATAATCAACGCACAAGAATAATATTGCGCAAAGAAATATTATTCTTTTGATAAAATAAATTTTAATGATTAAAGAAAATTTTAGAACAGATTAACTAAGTGAATAGATTATGCTTAGGCGGTTGTGTATTTGGTGTTATAGATTGTGATTGTAAAAAAGGTGTAAATTCCTTTATGGATGCGAGGTAGATTGTATTTTTAATCAGCGAGTTTTGCTGATTTATTATACTGGAAATGTATAATAAATTTAAAAGCTCTGAGTCTGAATTATAGTTGTTTGTGTTTTCTTCCCCCATGCCAAATATTATATCAAGCGAAGCCAATAAATCCTGCTCTTTTTCATCGTGTACACAATAAAAAATTATGCTGTCACCTTCAACTTCCACACGCGAAACATCATATAGCTTATGGTGAAGAAAAAGCTCACGCTCTTCAATCATGTATTTTTTATAATCGCTTAAAGGCAGAGTTATTTTTTCAAACTCTACTCCGTTTTCGATTATCTCTCTCATTTCTTCATTTATCTCCATCTTGCTTACATAAAAGAAATAGAGATATCCGGAGAAATTAAAAAAGAATACTGTAAGTAATATTATTGGGGTTAATTTTCTCAACTATATTGTATAAGTAAATCTACGTAGTGGATTTTAAAAATGAAATGGGAAAATATTTTTTTTATAAAACATTATTCTGCGATTTTTAAAAATTCGGACAAGGAATTCTTTACCGTTTCAGCAACCAATATATGAAAATCTTCACAGCTATGTTCTACCTGGCATTTCTCTAACGCATTATAATATTTCAGGCGGTTCTCGTTTGTCCCGATTATATTTGCAATCGTAAATCCGTTCTGCAATAAAATCAAATTCATTATCAGCCTTGCCGTTCTTCCGTTGCCGTCAATAAATGGGTGAATCGTCACAAGACGCTCATGCATTTCAGCAGAAAGTATAACAGGGTGGAGTTTATCTTTGTTTTCACTACACCACTTAAAATAATTTTCCATTTCATCAATTACTTTCACAGAGTTCGCCGGCATAAATCTGCTGCCCGCGATTTTCACATTCACATTTCTATACTTACCTGCATTATCTGTATCAATGCTGCGCAGCACTAAAGCATGAATATCTTTTAAAATTCTATCCGATAATTCTATTTTATCGGCAACTATTTTCTGAATATATTCAACAGCCTCATAATGATTAATCGCCTCAAGATGCTCCGTTAAATTTTTTCCTGATATAGTGATTCCCTTCTGAACAATTAACGCAGTTTCCTGTAAAGTTAAAGTATTTCCTTCAATGCGGTTGCTATCGTAAGTGTACTCTATAAAAATCGCTTCGTTTATTTTTTTTAATTGGGTAGAATCTAGCGGACGAACTTTATAAAGCCGTGATTTAAGAGAATCTATTGAGGATAATATGGAAGTGAGATTGGACAACATTATATCAGCCTTTATAAAAATCTTCATTATCAAATAACGAGACAGCCTCTTCATCAAGCATTTCTGGAATATTTCCAGAACGTGCACCAATTTTAGGATCTATATCAAACCATGCACTTAATGTTTGTATTCCCTTAACATTATACACTGGATAAATATATCTCAACAAATAATAAATCATTTTTTCAAATGGAATTGTAATTTTTTTATTTTGAGGATATACATGAGGTTGATATCTCGAAAAATTTGGACCCATATCAAAAGAAAAGCTCTTCATAGGTGAATTCAAAGAACAAATATGAACAGGAAAAATTCTAAAAATATTATCAATTTCTTTTGGCAATTCATAAACTTTTAGTTTTCTCATCTTATTCATTATATCTGATAAATATTCGCTATAAACATCATTATTCAGAAATAAATCTTTATAAAAGCTAGAAATAATATTCAAAATTGTTTCATTCTTTTTTAAAGCCGTTTCATAAAAAACTAAGAATCTAAAAATAGGTTTCCATTCAGGTACTTCAGGATTTTTCTGAGCATAACTATATTTATATTTTAAATCCAAAGAAGTAAGTGAAGTCAAATTTATAAGTCCTTCAATAAGTTCTTTTTTATTTAGGCGGGATTTTACTTCAATAACGGCTATAACTGCTTCAGGAGGAAGAACAACGAAGTCTTTTGTTCTATAAATTGGAGAATGCCTCAGCGAATCCCAAATTATTATATCTAATTGCTTACTATTTTTATCATCTTCAAATCCATAAACAAAACCAGAGTCAATAGAAACTGCCGTTGGCAATAAGTCTCTTAAAACATCTTTAAGTAATCCTTCTCTAAATATTCCTGAAGATAAATGGTGCTTATTTTTTAAAAGAATTTTCGCGTGATCTTTCTTGACTTTGAAAATTTTGGCGTGACTTTTTGCCACTTCTCTAAATCCTTTTAATAATTGTTTTTCATCTCCAATATCAAAATTATCCAAATTCATCGCCTAATAAAATATTCCTTCTAAATCCTCTTCGCCTACAAGTATTTCTCTGCCCTTAGCGCCGTTGCCGCTGCCGACAATTCCGGCAAGCTCCATTTGGTCAACTATACGTGCTGCTCTGGCATACCCGAGCTTCAGTCTTCTTTGTAAAGTAGATGTCGAACACTGTCCGAGCTTCACAACAAGTCTTGCTGCTTCTTCAAACAATTCATCTCTCTCTTCATCTTCGCCGTTAAATGTTCTTCTCTCTATAAGTGAAGGAAGTAAATAAGGTTTTTTAAACCCGACCTGCGCATCAACAAACTCTGCTATAAGCTCGCACTCTTCAGTGGAGATAAATGCGTTCTGAATTCTTATCGGCTTCTGTGATGATGAAGACATATAAAGCATATCTCCGTTTCTCAGTAACTGCTCTGCGCCCTTCATATCCATAATTGTACGCGAGTCGATCTGCGAGGCAACCTGATATGCAATTCTCACAGGGAAGTTTGCTTTAATAACACCGGTAATAACGTCAGTCGATGGTCTTTGCGTTGCAACAACTAAGTGAATACCAACGGCTCTCGCCATCTGCGCAAGCCTTGCAATCGGCTCTTCAATATCTTTTTTAGCGGTAATCATAAGGTCGGCAAGCTCGTCAATGATAACTACTATGTACGGCATTTTTTTATGACGGATAAACTCATTACTTGTAAGCTTTCCTTCTTTGTATTTTGTGTTATAAGCCTCGATGTTTCTCACCCCGGCATTTGCAAGCTTATCATAGCGGTTATCCATTTCTACAGTAAGGCTTTTTAAAATGCTCACTGCATTCTGCGGACTTGTAACAATGCTTTCATTAATATCACTGGAAGAAGCAAGGTAATGCTTCTTCAATTTTGAATACAAATTAAGTTCAATTTTCTTCGGGTCAATCATCACAAACTTCAAATCAGACGGGTGCATTTTATAAATAAGGCTGGCAATAATTGTATTAATACCAACTGACTTACCCGAGCCTGTAGCTCCTGCAATAAGCACGTGCGGCATCTTTGCAAGATCATCAATAAACACTTCGCCGTCAATCGTTTTACCCATGGCAATCGGCAGAAGCTTATCGGTAGAAGCATATCGTTGCGATGAAACAAGAGAGCGAATTCTAACCATCTGCGCTTTGCGGTTAGGGATTTCAACGCCAACCGTTCCTTTGCCGGGAATCGGAATAATTAATCTTATTCCCTTTGCCTTCATAGCCAGAGCAATATCATCCTGGAGCGATTCAATTTTTGAAAGCTTTACATCTGCGGCCGGAACAAGCTCATATAATGTTACAACAGGTCCGGGAGTTGCAAAAACTTTTTCAATTTCAATTCCGAACTTTAATAATTTTTCCTGTAATAATCTTCCGTTACCTGTAAGTTCTTCATCGGGAATTACTTCAAGCTCTTCCTTTGTCTGCTCGATTAATAAATCAATACCGGGAAATTTGTAACCTTCAAGTTTTTCTTCGATAAAATCATCTTCATCTTTTCCCATAAGTCCTTCAAGCTCATTTGAGTTTTCAGGATTTATATCAATTTCAGTTTTGTCACCTTTATTTATTTCCGTACCTACAAATGCGTCTTCAAAGTTAGGCGCTTCCTTCTTCTTCAGCCTTTCTGATTTTACTCTTTGTTTTAGCTTCGGTTCTTCTTTTATTTCACTTTCAATTTCATTTTTAATTCCATCTTTCGGAATAACTTCAAACGGGTCTCTTTCAATATTTATAAATGCGGATTCAATTTCTTTCGGACGATTAATTTCAGTCTCTTTAATTAAATCAATTTCCTGAACAGGCAGCGTTTTTGCTCCGCGTAATTTTTTTATTCTGTCTTTCTCTGCTTTTATCGGGTCTTGTTCAGCCGGTATAAATCCTAATTTTATTTTGTCTTCTTCAACGGCTTTTCGTTCCGCTTCTTTTTCTATCTGCTTGTTTGATAGTACTTCTTCATGCTTTTTAAAGCTTTCAATAAATCTTAAAAATAATAATTTTATTCTCGCAAGAGTTTTTACAATGCTTCCGTCTATCATTAAAAATGCATCGAGCACAAATAAAAGTATAAATACAACTGAAGCACCGAATCCGCCAAGTATCTTATAAAAAATTGTGGCCCATGTATCACCTGCTCCGCCCGCATACTGAAGAAAGCCTGTATTCGTCCCGGCAATAATTTTTAAAATTCCGGTAGATATTCCTAATATCACCATCATAAAAAATGCAAAGATGCTGAACTGAATATAACGCCCTAAGGGTTTTTTCCATAGGAGAGGAAAGCCGATTGCAAATAAAATTACCGGAATAAAAATTGAGTAGTAACCGAAAAAATCTCTTATGAAAAACGCGGATACATAAGCGCCGCCGATGCCAAGCCAGTTATAGCATTGCTCGGCATTTTTAAAATTAAATAATTTCCTTAACTCGAATGTATCTATTAAAGTTGAATCTTTGGGTGAGAATGTTACCAGCGAAAGAAAAAGTAAAACGCTAAGGACAATTAATAAAAATCCCAGCATCTGCTTTTTCGCATCGGCAGAGATTTCAAAATCCTCTTTCTGAGGTTTAGAGCGACGGGTTTCTTTTGCTTTTATTTTCGCAGTGCGAGCCATGATGCTTACCTTTTATTTTTATCTGTTCTTTTGTTTCCGTATTTCTATTCTTTATCAGGCAACATCTTTTGTTGTACTGACTTCTTCTTTATCCGTTGTAAGGCTTAATTTTTTCATCTGCGCTTTTTGATTCGATTCGCCTTCGAATTGCTCTTTCAGCTTTATTATTCCGCCTTTTAGCATTGGAATACTAGGAATGCTGTCTATTGTAGAGCAGAATACTAAATCGTTTTCAAAACCAAGCTCGACTAAATATTTTCCGTGTTCGGAAAGCTTCATCATGTTCAAAACTTTCGTTGAGGAGATTTTACTCTTCTCGTATGCGAAGGATTTTGCAAGATTTACAACTGCGTTTTCAGGGTCGCTTAAAAAATAATTTTCTTCGTTCTTATCTATTAGCTTGTTGATAATCATCCCTGCGCAAACTGCATCTTCTATGCAGAAGTTATTCAGTTTGCCTGAGCAGATTATAACAAAATCTTCGTTAAGCTCTTTTAAATATTCAACTATTGCTTTAAGATTTACAAAGCTTGCAATGATGCAGTTCTTAGAATATTTTGCTTTTGAAATCGATACCGTTCCGTTCGTGGTAGAAAAAACGAGTGACTTATCTTTAATAACTTCCGGAGTATATTCCAATGGCGAATTACCAAGATTAAACCCTTCAATAATTTTTCCGCCTCGCTCACCGCACAATAAAGCATTAGCAGAGCCCTTTGCTACACGAACTGCCGTTGCAGCATTTTCCGTAGGTATAACTTCTTTTGCACCGTTTGTAAGCGCTGCAGGTATTGTAGAAGTTGCACGCAATGCATCTATTACAATTACATTTTTGCCTTTCAAAGTCAGTTCATCTGTGACCAGTGAATGAGTAAGATATACTGTGATATTTATCATCTATTAAAAAACTTTTTAGTTTTGTTTTGGGTTGATTGAATCAATTTAAAAAAGGTGTTTTAACGATAGTAGCTTTTATCTTCTTATCGCGTATTAAAATTTCTATAGGTGTTCCTATTTTATTATGACCTTCATTTATGTATGCAAGTCCGATATTTTTTGATAGCATTGGTGACATGCTGCCGCTTGTAACTACTCCTATTTTTTCATCGCCGGAATAAACTTCCGCGCCATGTCTTGCAACCATTCTGTCATCAACAATAAATCCCACAAGCTTTTTCTTCAGCCCTTCCGCTTTACATTTCTGCATAGCTTCGCGTCCGTTGAACTCCCCTTTATCAAGCTTTGTTATCCAGCCAAGTCCTGCTTCAAGCGGATTGTAATTTTCATCCATATCATTGCCGTATAATCTGAAAGCATATTCAAGTCTTAATGTATCTCTTGCACCGAGTCCGATTGGCTTTATATTGAATTCTTCACCTGCTTTAAATATTTCATTCCATAATTTTTCCGATTGAGCCACATCTGTTTTTGAATAAATTTCAAAACAGATTTTTTCTCCGGTATATCCTGTATGCGAAATTATGCAGTCGATTCCGGCAATCTTTCCGAATTCAAAATTATAATATTCTATTTTTGATAAATCTGTATCCGTTAATTTCTGCAATGTAGGTAAAGAGTTCTTTCCTTGTATTGCCAGAAGGGAAACTTCATCAGATACATTTTTCAATTCAACATCACCGAATGTATTTTTTGACATCCATTCAAGATCTTTTTCAACGTTGGATGCGTTTATAACCAGCATGAAATAATCTCCGCAGTGATAAACGAGTAAGTCGTCTATTACTCCGCCGTTCTCAAGACACATTGAAGAATACTGAACCTTACCTTTTTCAAGTTTCGATACGTCGTTTGTCGTAAGCTTCTGAACAAATGCAAATGCATCTTTACCCCTTACTTCAACTTCGCCCATGTGTGATACATCGAAAACACCGACTGAATCACGCACTGCTTTATGCTCTGCAATAATGCCTTCGTACTGAATCGGCATTTCATATCCTGCAAACTCAACAAGTTTTCCGCCCAGCTTCTTGTGAATATTATTGAATGTGGTTTTTTTCAATTATGTGTAGTTTTAAATTTTTATTAAATATTACTGGATTTTCCATGGCGGGCTTAACCTATTTTCCCCCGCAAAATACAAACAAAGAACATTTCCATCAGGATCTTTTAAATGAATCTCCCTCCACAGCCATTGTTTATTTTCAAGCTCATCGGTGAATTCAAATCCTTTGGATTTTAATTCACTCACTTTTTCATCAAGTTCATCTGAACTATCACATTCAAAATAAATTACAGTTCCCGAAAAATGTTCATCTTTTTTGTGAATCGAAAACGTTGCTTCGTTTCCTTCTACAACAAATCTTGCATAGTGCTCGCTCTTTACAATCGGGACCAAGCCTAACTTCTTATAAAACTCAAATGAGGTATCAAAATCATTTACTGAAATCGTAACCTGATTTAAATTCATTGTAAAATTATTTAGATGCGTTCAGCTTTTCCCAGTCTTTTAAGAAAGTGCTTAAGCCTAAATCTGTCAACGGATGTTTTGCAAGCTGCTCAATAACTTTGAACGGCATTGTTGCAATATCGGCACCAAGCATACAAGAATCCACAAAATGCAATGGATGTCTTACTGAAGCAACAAGAATCTTTGTCTGGTAATCATAGTTTCTGTAAATATTTACCATCTGCGCAATCAACTCCATTCCGTTTGCGGAGATATCATCTAGACGTCCGACAAAAGGACTTATAATATATGCGCCTGCTTTAGCGGCAAGAACTGCCTGCGAAGCTGAGAAGCATAAAGTTACGTTCGTTCTGATACCTTCATCAGCAAAAGTACGGACAGCTTTTAATCCTTCTTTTATTAATGGCACTTTAACTACGATATTCGGATGAATTTTAGCAAGTTCTCTTCCTTCTTTAACTATTCCTTCATAATCTGTTGAAACAACTTCAGCAGAAATATCGCCGTTTACAATTTTACAAATCGATTCAAGCATCGATTTAAAATCTTTATGCCCTTCTTTTGCAACCAGAGATGGATTTGTTGTTACACCGTCAAGCAAGCCCATGTCGTTTGCTTCTTTTATTTCATTTAGGTTTGCTGTATCTATGAAAATCTTCATAATTCGTAAATAATATGTTTAAAATAAATTTAAAGAAAATAGCTAAATTAAAGGTTTAATTAAATGGAAAATAAATGCATATTATTTAAGACTTCATTCTGCAAAATAAGATATTTAGACTATTTTCTGCCTGCCATATCCACGACTATCGGCGAATAAAAAATAGCGTTCGAATCATATCTGTGCTCAAGCCAGTCCTGAAGCATTTCATCGGCTTCACGCGAAGAAATCGCTCCCATTTTTGCCATAACATCAAAATGTACCGAGAAAAACTTATGCGCCCATTCAAAAACATCGCTGTCTTTATCACCTGCTAAAACAGTTGGCTTATAATCTGTGAGAGTTAATCCCAATTTTTTATAAAGTTCGGGAATTCTGAGAGCAATATAAGGGTCACCTCCGCCTTTAAGCCAGTATTTTCGTACTGCATCAGGCACTTCTTTGAAAGTTTCATTCATTGGATAACGGGTAATACCTTCATAATTATAATCCATTAAAGCAATTTTTCCGCCCGGCTTTAATGCTTTATAGATTTTTGAGAGAAATAGTTCCGGGTCGGGCACGAACGAAATAACCCATCGCGCAAAAATAAAATCATAATAATTTTCAGGAAGCTCAGCTTCTTCAACTATTGAATTGATGAACTTAACATTTGTGATTGAATTGTTTGAACAATAATCTTTGAAATTCTCAAGATAAAGTTCTGAGGGTTCTAATGCCGTAACTTCGCCATCGGGACCGACGAAGTTTAGTAAATCCATGCTGACAAATCCGGGACCTGCGCCCACATCGAGGCATTTCATTCCCGTTGTAAGACCGCAGCGGGATATAAAATCGTTTGTAACATTGCGCCAGACTCCGTTCTGGAATTCCAGACGTTTTAACTCTTTCTGATTAACTCCGAGGATATAATCTTCACTCATTTTTTGAATTATAATTTAGGAACAGTGTTGTTAATTTAATAATGACAAAAGAGAAATGAAATAAGAAAAAGTAAAACGAAAGAAAAAAATGAAAACAGAAAAGAATACCTCTGAAAAATCAGTAAAAAAATCTTCAAAAAAATTAGTAAAAAAATCTGTAAAAAAATCGTGGAATGAAAAACTTAACGATGCAAAAGATTTACCGCGAATAATTGAACTGAATGCCGAAGCGCAAAAAAGATGGGGTGGCAAGACAATGGTCATCCCTTCCCCAATTGAAGTTGATGCAATTATGAAAACAGCTAAGAAGGGAAAGATACTCACAATAAATGATATCCGAAAACAGCTTTCAGAAATACACTCAACCGAAACTGCCTGCCCTATAACAACGGGAATATTTGCATGGATTGCTTCACACGCTGCAGAAGAAGACAGAAAAGCCGGTAAGAAAAAAATCACACCTTACTGGCGGACGATAAAATCTACGGGTGAACTGAACGAAAAATATCCGGGAGGACTTTTAGCTCATAAAAGAGCACTGCTGGCAGAAGGACATGAGATTGTGAAAAAAGGTAGTAAATATAAGCTAATAAAATAAATTTTTCCCCAATCCGTCTCAACGGACTGGGGAAAATAATATTTATTTATTTAGAATTAATCTGTTTGTTATCTTATCTGTAGAAGTTTGCATTGTATAAAAATACACTCCGCTGGATAAATTACTTCCGTCAAAATTTATCTGATGGGTTCCGGCTGTCTGGTTGCTTTGAATTAAATTCTTAACAAGTCTTCCGCTTAAGTCATATACACTTATCTTTACAAAATCATCTTTCGGAATAGTGAACTGAATTTTTGTAAAAGGATTAAAAGGATTTGGATAGTTTGTTAAAGCGGCATTGTAGTTTATATTACTTCCGGTGGAATTATCCATATCGTACACTGCATTTTTTTCCATGTATTTAATCATTACAACATCATAATGAGTATTATTGCTATATGAGTGCCCTAAAGTAAAAACTGTTTTTGAAAATTTGTTGTAAACAAGGTTTGATGAGTAATCAGCATTATTATCCGGACCGTTATAAATTTTAGTCCATATTTTGTTACCAAATTTATCAACCTTCACAGTAAATATATCATCAGATTCTTCATTACCTGTCAGGCATGTTCTTCCGGACATATATACATTTAAGTTATCGTCGAAATCTAATCCCTGACAGCAATCATGCCAGTTATTTTGGCCGTTAAAAGTTGAAATCCACAAAAGCTCACCGGAGGAATTATACTTTAAAACGGAGGCATCATTGTGCCCTTGAACTCCAAGTATTCCCCCTGCCAGGTAAATATTGTTTTCCTTGTCTAGTTTTAAACAGCATGTCCAGTCGGTGCCATTACTGGGACCATCATATCTTCTATTCCATAAAATATTTCCTTCGGAATTAGCTTTGATTAAAACAATATCGTTCATTTGATTAGATCCAGGACTATTGCCGCAACCATATATAAATCCGTCTTTATCTACACCAATACTTGAGAAAAAGTCGTTTCCATTTCCGCTCCCATTATAGGAGCATTTCCAAATAAAATTTCCTTGTATATCAAACTTTACAATTGCCATATTATATCTGCCGTTAGTTTCGTCAACATTTGCTCCCATATAGATATGTCTCATATCATTAGAAAGAGCGAGACATGTTCCTTCATCATAACCAGTAGACGAGCCATTGTACTTTACTTTAAAAGCTAATTCACCTGCAGGCGTATATTTTAAAAGCATGCATTCATGTGTTCCGTTCTCATCGCACCATCCCGTAACATAAACATTTAAATCATTATCAGTAACAACATCAAAAGCAAAACTTGAACCGGAAATTGTTTCACGATATCTTCTTTCCCAGATTACATTTCCTTCAGAATCATATTTTATAGTTACAGCATCATACAACTTTTTGTAACCTTGGCTGCATCCGGTAACATAGACGTTTCCTTGAATATCAACATACAGACTTCTCACTGTATCATTTCCATGCATTAAACCGTCGTAATTTCTAGACCACAATAATTTTCCGTTCATATCATATTTAATCAAAAGATAATCTCTGTTACTTACAGAATTAACTGTATTGCCGGCTACATACATATTTCCTCGATAATCCATTTTTAAGTATCTTGAAATATCGTCTTTGTTTTTTTGACTGTTGTATGTTGATGCGAGTCCCCCTGATAATTGAGCGTAAAGATTTCCAATTAGCAGGAAGGAAAAAATTAAAACGTAAATAATTTTTCTCATAGCTTTTTATTTAGGTTTGAAATGACTGAAAGATTTATTTTAAATATTAAATAATCAATACCAAATAATCAGACCAATATTGTCGTAAATAAACACACCTAAGGAATAGTATTTATCGGAGGAAGCTCCGCTTTCTTTATTTTATTATTCCAGTTTCTGAAGAAAGGAATTCCAATCAATACCAATGCAAGACCGATACCTGCATCTCTTGGATTCTGAATAATCGTAACAATCACAAGCGTTGCGCAGAATAAAATAAATATCGCCGGTACTATTGGGTAACCCACAGCTTTGAATGGTCTGTGTGCATCTTTCATTTTCTTTCTTAACACAAATACTCCCAATGCCCCTGCACCGTAAAAAATAAATGAAGCAAAGATAAGCATATCTGTAAGCTGGTCAAATGTTCCTGATAGAACAAGCAGGCTTGACCACAAGCCCTGCATTAATAAAGAAGTATAAGGAGTTTTAAATCTCGGATGAACATTTGCAGCGGATTTAAAAAACAAATTATCCTTTGCCATTGCAAAATAAATTCTTGATGAGGCAAGTATAGTTCCGTTAGTTGTTCCGAATGTTGCAACCATTATTAATATGGATATAAATAACACGCCGTTATCTCCCAAGAACTTCCTCATAACTTCCACCGCAACAATTGTATTTTCTGTATTGGCAACCGCTAAGAGTTCGTTCAACGGCAGTACATATAAGTAAGCATAATTCACAAGAAGATAGATTGTTGTAACAAGTCCCACTCCTACAAACAATGCGACCGGAATTGTTCTTTTTGGATTTTTTATTTCTCCTCCGAGATAACCAATATTATTCCAGCCGTCATATGCCCAGAATGCACCAAGCATTGCAGCAAACATTGCTCCGAACAAGCCGAGAGAAGTGCCGTAACTCGCTTCAGGATTTGCAAACATCGGCTGAACATTTGCCGAACTTCCTCCGCTAATAGTAAGAGCAAGAATTATAATTGTTATAATCGCTAAAACTTTCAGCACAGTAAAAACGTTATTGATAATACCTCCAAAGATAACTCCTAGATAATTCGCTCCTGTCAGAAATACAATTGTACCAATCGTCAGCAGCTTCACTCCGAAATTATTCAGAGGATTAAACAATCCGAAGAGCGTAAACTCTTCCGCCCCCGCGCTTAGATGAAATAATGGAATGACTGAGTTAACCGATTCGGCAAAAACATATGCAATAGAAGCGATTGAAGCTGTCTGGATTACTGAGAAGCATGACCATCCGTACATGAAGGCAAAAAACTTTCCGTACATGTGCTTGAAGTACACATACTGTCCGCCCGGCTCTGCAATGAGCCCTGCAATTTCTGCATTGGTTATTGAACCAAAGAGTGTAATTATACCTGCGATAAGCCAGCAGATGAGAATCAATCCGCTTGAATGTAATTCAAGAGACATCGGCGCTGCTTTTTTAAATACGCCTGAACCTATCATTGAACTTATTACTATTAAAATCGCTGTGGTAAGGCCGAGTCGCCTGAGAAGCCCTGAGTGATGCTGGTCAGCATTATCCGGTAATGTTTCTTTCATTATGGAAGGGTGCTTAAATTTTCAAATTAAAACTAACTTCAAATTCATTTATTACAAACGCTGTAATATAATAATAATGATTATGAAATATAAATTAATTTTAATTGAAGAACTTTTGAATGCACAGTAAAATAAAAGAAGTAATGCCTTAAGGATGTTGTTCTATAAAGATAAGAAAGTTTGTAGGGGCGTATTGCATACGCCCTATCTTTTTATAAAAGTTAAGGGCGTTCGCAGAACGCCCCTACATATCAACATTTATAAAATTAGGTGTATTATATTTTTTCGTAGTATGGTACAAGTACATTTAGAACTAGTTAAAGAATACTTTTGCTTCTTCGTATAATTCAGGCGGAACTGTTTTTAATGTTCCTATTGCATCTTCTATAGTTATATCAATTATATCGTTTCCTTTTACTGCGCTCATTCTACCGAATTTTTTTTCCGCTATCATTTCTACTGCATGTATGCCAAGCCTTGTGCCCAACATTCTATCGAAGGCTGTCGGCACTCCGCCTCTTTGTATATAACCGAGCACAGTTGCGCGTGTTTCGAAGCCGCTTTTTTCCTCTATCATTTCAGCAAGCAGGTTTCCTATTCCTCCCAGTCTTTTACGTCCGGCTTCATCATATCTGGCATTTTTATCCGTGGTTTTGGTGATTTCATAAATTTCTTCTGCAAGATATTCTGCTCCTTCCGCAACAACGATAATCGAAAATATTTTCCCTCTGCTGTAACGTTTCATCAATATCTCATTTATTTCATCCAGTGACATTTTAAATTCCGGAATCAAAATAATATCCGCCCCTCCTGCTATTCCTGAGTGAAGCGCTATCCATCCCGCATGTCTTCCCATAACTTCAAGAATCATAATTCTGTGATGCGATTCAGCCGTAGTGTGCAATCTGTCTATTGCTTCCGTTGCTATAGAGACTGCAGTATCAAATCCGAATGTATAATCAGTTCCGCAAATATCATTATCGATTGTTTTCGGAACGCCGATGACATTTATTCCGAGCTTGAATGCTTCCTGCGCAATGTGCATCGAACCCTCGCCGCCTATAGCAATAAGAACATCGAATTCTTCTTTAGATACCTTGTGAAGCAGAGTTTCTTTTCCGTGCTTTTCAGCAAAAGGATTGAAGCGGCTGGTGCCTAATATCGTTCCTCCGCGGTTTACAATTCCCGCAACGTTTTTAACGCTTAAGTCTTTATAATTTTCATCGAACAATCCCTTCCATCCGTTGTAGATACCCGTTGTCTGATATCCCATCAGATTCCCTTTTCTTACGATAGCTCGTATTACAGCATTTAATCCCGGGCAGTCACCGCCGCTTGTCAAAATTCCTATTTTCAATTCTGTCTCTGCTCTTTTGTTGGCGGATCGTTTGTTAAATATTGAAATTTATCTATGAATTCTTCTGTCTTCATGTTTCCTATCAGTGCTAATCTTGCAATATTTTTTACTTCTTCGAAATCATTGTTTTCCATTCTTATCATATATTTTCTGGCGACTTTATAACCGTCAGAATCCACATCAACTTCTCTAGTCTGAATTTTATTATTATCTCCTATGATATCATGGAATTTAATCGGTATCAACTGTCCCTTATCAACCGTTACAATAGCTCCGCTATTGCCATTTAGCAGGTATCGTACTGCTGCATAACCAAGGTCCTGAGTATATTCACAGTCATAAGGAATCGGGTCAGCGCATCTTAGTTCATAACCGATATCTTTATTTACAATTGTAGCATCAATACCGCGCGCTTTTAATCTTCTTCTGACTTCTTCCTTTGTAACTTTACCGATATCAATTTCAGATAATCTTATATTGCCGTGTGTATCAAGCTCAAGATTTACATACGGGTTCGATTTCAGTTCCTCCAAATCAATCTTATGAATAATACCCTCTGCAAGTATCGCAACTCCGTAAGGATGCCCTGATGCAAGTCTTTTTATAATGGAGACTTCAAGAATATCGCAGATTGTATTAAAGCTGACTTCCTGATTTCGAAATTCTTCTCCTATGATAGTAAGTGTAGCACCTGCTGCCTTACCGATACCAAGGGCTAAGTGTCCTGCTTTTCTTCCCATGGTAACAACGTAATACCAGCGCTTCGTTGTTGCAGCATCCATCATTAATGACTGAACGATTTTTACTCCGTGATGTCTTGCAGTCTGATATCCGAATGTAGGCATGTTGCCGGGAAGAGGTAAATCATTATCAATTGTCTTCGGAACGTGCGCAACTTCTATCTGTCCCTTTGTAAGCTCATCAATTTTATATGCGCTTGTAGCAGTATCATCGCCACCGATTGTTACAAGGTAATCAACAGATAACTGAGTAAGTGCTTTGATTGTTGCTTCAATTTTTTCTTTGCTTGATGCTGGATTTTCACGTGAAGTTCTTAGAATACTTCCGCCTGAAAAGTGAATGCGTGATACATCTTCTATTTTTAATTCTGTAACATGAGTGTGGTCGCCTTTGGCAAGCCATTCGAAACCATCATAGATACCTATTACATTAAGTCCTGAATTTATTGCTTCGATTGTAACAGAACGGATTACACCGTTTATTCCCGGTGCAGGACCGCCGCCGACAATAATTGCTAAGTTCTTTTTGTGGTACTGTGCATCTTTCATGATAGTGTAGTTTAGATCGTTTTCAATTCTTGTTCTTTATTAAACTTTTTGCTTATGAGCACCATTGCCAAAAGATAAATTATTCCTGAGAGAATAAATACAAATTTAAAGCCGATTGTCATAGCAAGTATCATTGCGCATACTGTACCTATGACGGAAAAGAAACCGTTCACTCCCCATGCAAGAGGAATAAATTTTTTCTGCTCATCATTTATCAATCCCAAGCCCGTGGGAAATGGCATTCCCATAAAAAATCCTAATGGGAAAATAAGTATAACTGAAATTATAATTCTGATTACTAAGTCATAGCTTGCAAACGCTTTGAATAAAATTGGATTTAATAATCCCAGCGCAATTGCATATAATGCTATAACAATAAAAACTGTTTTTTTATTGGCAAATAATTTTTTAGAATAAAAGCTTCCTATGCCGGAGGCAACAAGCATTGTAGATACTACTGTCAGCAGCGTAAAAACAGGCTGACCGAGTAAAAGTGTAAACTTCTGTATCATACAGATCTGAAGCATTATATATCCAAATCCGAGACAGGCAAAATAAATCAAAAATTTCCTGTCGAATGGTTTTTCAGGCTGAACGTTTTTATCCTTCACATTTACTTTTTTCTTACTGAAAATTCTCAGCGGTAAAAGAATGAGGACGAATGAAACTAATATTGTCTGCACTAATATTGCAAGCAATGTTGTTTCTGCAACGGGCTTATCTTTCAATGCAAGAATCGCTTTATCATCCTGTGAAAATGTTTCTTTTATTCCGTCAAATGTTAAATTCGAAAAGCCGATATTTTTATCAAAGAACGGCTTATCATCGGTAGCAGGAGTAATATTAAGCTTAGCAGTATTTATTTCGTTATCTATGTTATCTGATTCAATCAGCTCTCTGTAATATCCGTTCTGTTTTGATACAGGGTCGTAATCTATATCAAGACTAAGCTTTGCTGCTTCATTTTTTATTTTAATGACTTCATCGGGAGTAAACCCGTTCTTTTTGAATAACACTCCGGCAAGGAAACTCTTTCCCGTTTCAAAATCATTCGGAGGTCTTCTGAAAACAATTATATCGTTCTTTCCGTTATCTTTTCCTTCAGTAATATCCGTTACGGATTTTTTCAAAGTAGTGATAAGCTTCGGCATCTGTGTTTCAGGTCTTGAAACATACAGCACTCCGCTATTACTTAAATGATTTATATACTCATCAACTGCTTCTTTTGTTAAAATATAGTTTTCCACCATACTCATCGCTCCGCTTGAAACTGCTGATGCTGAAATTGTATGGGCAGAAATTATCACATCATATTTTTCGCGTGAGTTTGTGATTACATTTCTTGCGTCATCTGTAATAAGATTTACCTTGGGATTATTTTTTACTAGCGGACCCGTCCAGTAAGCCATCTTCTGCGATATCAAATCATTCAGTATTCCGTTTATCTCAACTGCAGTAACACTCTTTGCATTATTATATAAGCTTGAGAGTATCTCTCCGCCGCCGGCAGAGCCTATTATAAAAACATTGTTGACTGAGTCCTTCGGGGCAAAAGCAAGGTTCGATGCATCTGCAGGCTTACTCTCCAATGGGAATTTCTTCACATTCGGAATATTAGTAGTTGCATTTCCATCATCAATAATTGCAAGAGCTATATCATAGCCGTCTTCCTGTTTTTCTTCTTCCTTCATTACATCAATCTTGGAAAAAATATTCCACGCAGAGAACATATTCAGTTCAGGTCTTGCTTTAATGTAATTTCCGTAAATTTTATTAGGTGAAGAGTTTATCGGTAAACTTCCGTTCACATTCATTAAAAATGACAAGACAATTATAGCAAGAATGCCCGATATGTATGCAAGCATCTTAAATTCTTTAAAGCTGAAAATTATTGCATTCACAAATGCCAGCGCAGAGATAATAACAATCGTTCCGTTCCCGCCGAATATAGGAATGAAAAACACAAATGCAAAACACGCTGCACCTGCTCCGATTAAATCAAAAAAATATAATTTTGAAATTTCATTTTTAAAGTATGAAAGTAATACAGAGATAATCAG
>JBHEKU010000101.1:0-5863 GCA_041859205.1 Ignavibacteria bacterium
GATACTTCTTCTTTCCATATCTTCTGTACTTTTATTTCATGGCCTGAGGGTCCAAGCTCATTTATAAGGGAGACTAAGAAATCTTTTTGAAATTTTTCCATTTAAATTTATTGTTGTTGCTGGGGTTTATAATTTATATAATAAAAAAAATTAATCTTTAAATCTTGTTTCAACAATTGTAGTTACACCGGGCTCCTGCATAGTTACGCCGTAAAGTCTGTCCACAGTTTCCATTGTTCTTTCGTTGTGAGTAATTAAAATGAACTGCGTGTTATCCGAAAATCTTCTTATCATATCATTGAATCTTCCAAGGTTTGCAACGTCAAGCGGTGCGTCAACCTCATCCAGAATACAGAATGGAGAAGGTTTTACCAGATAAATTGCAAAGAGCAGCGCAATAGCTGTGAGAGTTTTTTCTCCTCCTGAAAGCAGCTCGATAGATGTCGGTCTCTTACCTCTCGGCTTAGCAGTTATTTCAATTTTTGCCTCAAGCGGGTCATCATCCATCTTGCCGTCTTCATCCTGTTCGAACATCATCTTTAAATCTGCTTCATCACCTTCGGAGAAAAGCTGTTTGAAAATATTTATAAAGTTCTCTCTTATCTTATTAAAAGTATTTAAAAATCTTTCGCGCGCTTCTTTATTGATTTTATCTATAGTCTTACGGATATCTTTTTCAGATTCCAATAAGTCGTCTCTTTGTTTTATAAGCTCTTCAAGTTCTTTTCTGTCGTTCTCAAAATCTGCAAAGAGCATTTCCTGATAACCGCCGAGACGTTTTAGTCTTTCAGATAATTCGTCAACTCTTCTTCTTGAATCGTATAAATTAAAATCTTCACCCGGATCAAATCGTCTTACTTCCTGTACAATTTCCTGCTTAGGTTCTTCAGTTGTATCGGGAATTTCAATTATTGAAGTTGACTCTTCGTAGTGTTCAGGTTCGGTTTGGGTTTCTTCTTCTTTGACCTCGGCTTGTCCTTCATCAGTAATTTCTACGGATTCATCCTGACTTTGTTCACCGGCTATTTGTTCAATCTCTTCAGCAATAGCTTCTGAAATTCTTTCTTCTATTTTGTCTTCAGTTTGCTCCGCAGTCTTTTCTTCAATAACTTCATCTTTTTTCTCTTCCTCGCCGTAATAATCTTCAACTCTTATCTCATATTTTTTTCTTATGAAGTCAACTATCTGCTCGGCGCGGACCTGATTTTCTCTTATCTTCACCTGCGCATCTACAAGCCCCTGTGATATCCTGTCAAAATCTATTCTCTTCTGTCTCTGCTCCAGATCGATTTTATATCGCTCCGCTTCTTTGCCTTCGTATGCAGCTTTCACTTCGTTGTATGAACGTGTAAGTATTTTTTCTTCTTCTTTGTATTCATTCAGCTGTGATGCATTGCTGTCTATCTTTGCCTTTATATCTTCAATCTGTTTTTCATTCAGCGCAAGTGTTTCGTTGTTTTTTGCAAGCTGCCTTCTTGAGCTTTCAAGAGTGTTATTCATTCTCTTAAAATGCTCTTCTTCATTCTTCAATTCATTGCGGAGCTTTGTAACTTCCACATTGAATGAATTATAATCTACCGAGCATTTCGAATACTCCTGCTCTACTTCATTAAATTCATCTGTTAAAAACGATAACTGCTTCTCTGCATTGTTCTGCTCAGCTTCTGCATCGGCAACTTCTTTTATTAAAATATCTACTGAGGCAAGAAGAGCTTTATTTGTTTCAGAAACTTTTTCATAGCCGGCTTCATTTTCAGTGTACTGCTTATTAAGAATCTCCCTTTTATTATCTATCTTCTGGATTTCAAGCTCGAGGTCATCGCATGCTTTTCTCAGATCATCAACAATTTTTTTATAAGCTTTAAGGTCGATTGTGGAATTATGAGATGAAAGCTGTTCAAGATCTTTTAAATCACTTTCAACTTCTATATTATACTCTTTATATTCATCGTCTAACTTCTGGATTTGTTTCTCTCTTCCGAGCTTCAATCCTTCTTTATTCGTTTCGCTTCCGGAACGTATAAATCCTTCAGTGAAAATATCACCGTCAAGTGTGATAAATTTATAATAATTTCCTTTTGATAAACGCTTTGCAGTTTCAACAGTATCAACAATTACAAATTCATCAAGAATGTACTTCATTAAGATGAGATATTCATCTTTTTTGCTCTTTACAAATTTATCGGCAATGCCGTAAACACCTTTTTCTCCTATGAAATCCGGAGTGTACTCTTCAAAGAAAAAATTCTGCTGATATGATTCTAAAAGCTTATCGTTTAAAATAAAAGTAACTTTTCCTTTTTTGCTTTCTTCAAGTGAGCGGAGAATTGCATCCATATCATTCGAGTCATTTGCAATTACATAATTCGAAACTTCACCAAGAGCAGTCTCAATTGCAATCTTAAACTTATCTTCTACATCGATAGCATCAACAATTGTTGTAAGATTCTTAATCCCTTTATCTTTTATTAAATATTTTATTCCTTCAGAGTAATCATCAAACGAATCAATTAAATTTTTCAGAGCATCTGCTTTCGCTTTGATATTCTGCAACTCAATTCTTTTCTCATTAACTTTCTTTTCCTTCTCGGAAATCTTAGCAGTTAAATTAGTCTTCTCGTTTTCTTTATCACGTAACGTGTTCTCTGCAACTCTTAGTTTTTCAAGATTCGGTTTTAATTCGTCTTCAAGAGTATTCTTTTTCACCTGAAGCTCATCAAGCATCATCAGATTATCTTTATTGCCGGTAGAGATTTTTTCAAGCTGATTTAAATTTGCATCGTAGCTCGATTTATTTTTTTCATAGGAAATCTTCTTAGTGTTCACAAGCTTGTTTATATCTTTCATCTTCGAACCGAATCCTACTAATTCATTCTTCTTTTCAGTAATAACTTTTATCGTTTCATCAACTTTAACTTTTTTCTCTTTAAGAGAGTCTTCCGACATTATTAAAGTATTCTGAAGCACCTTAGTTTTTTTCTCAAGTTCTTCATGTGTGGAAGTGTTTCTCTCTATCTGCGCTTCAAGCCTGTCATTATCTTCAGTAATTCTGTTTATATCAGTTGTAAGATTTTTACTCTTTTCAGTATTAACAAGATTTTCTCTTTCAATAAAATTTATCTGCTCGCGGACATTCTGCAAGTCATTATTATAATTCGCAAGCTGTGTATCTATCTCTTTTAATTCGTTACGAAGATTATCAAGTATGGTATCGTTTTGTTTAAGCTCAATTTCTATCTGATTCTTTAAATCAATATTACTTCCTTCGTTCTCTTTAATATTTTCAATCTCAGCCATGAGATTGTCATAATCAACTTTGTAAACTTTTAATTCTAATACTCTAAGCTCTTCCGATACATTCTTAGCCTCTTCATTTCTTTTCAACTGTCTTTCAAGTGCGTTAACAGTTCTTTGCTTCTCGCGGATAATATCATTTACTCTGTTAAGAGTTTCCTTAACCGATTCAAGTCTGTTATAAGTTAAATCGCGGTTATGCTTATACGAAACAATCCCCGAAGCCTCTTCAAATAATTTTCTTCTTTCGTTTTTTACATTTGAAAGAATCGTTTCAACCATCTTAAGCTCGATAACACTGTACGCATCGGGACCGATACCCGTATCGGCAAATAATTCTTTTATATCTTTTAATCGCACCTGTGTACCATTGAGAAAATATTCAGTCTCGCCCGAGCGGAAGAACCTTCTTGCAATCTGAACTTCACTGTACTCGGTAGGGAGTAAGCCTTTATTATTCTGAATTGTAAGAGCAACCTCTGCAACACTCAGCGGCTTGCGGAAACGCGTACCATTGAATACAACGTCTTCGCGCTTCTGGCTTCGCAAAGCTTTATCGCCCTGCTCGCCAAGTACCCATCGCATAGCATCAACGATATTAGATTTTCCCGAGCCGTTCGGTCCCACAACAGCGGAAACGCCCGAATCGAATTCTATCGTTGTCTTATCTGCAAAAGATTTAAAGCCGAATATTTCGAGTTTACTTAAATACAATTATATATAGAAAAAATATAGAAAGAATTTTAATTTAAATTTGCGAATACCATATTGAACGCATCAATGGCATTTGTAAAAAATGAATAATAAAAATATATCAGTACGAATACTATAAGAAAAATTCCGTAGCCGTAAACATATGAACGCATCGAACGCACCTCAAATAATATCTGCGTGCCCTTCACCAGCCTTACAATATAGAAAATATAGGCAATTAAAAAAACAATAAGCGAGTAGAAGAAGAGCGATATATTAAACTCGTTCAGTTTGTAAAGCACAGTGCCAATTGGTAGCATTATTATCAGCGGAAGCGATGACCAGACAGCCACAATATAAACATTCTTGAAATAAACTCTTCCGCGGATGTAAAGCGAAATTATGTAAAGCACAATTGCCGTAAGCAGATTCAGAAAAACATTTACAATCGTGAACGCAAGTATGAACTTCCACGGCTCGTTTATTAAATCAATGAACATCTGCTTTGCATCATTGCCCGGAAGAAAATTTGTAACGATTATATCAAAGTTCGCATACTCTTTATAATAATAAAGTATGTTTGCAAAATATATTGCAAGCCCGACCGATATCATCAGCGTAAGCAGCATGTTGATTGCCATAGGGACAATCATCTGCTCGCGAAGCTGCATAAAGAACGTCTCCGGCTGGAAAATGCATTTGAAAAAATACTCGCGGAAACGTTTATACTGATTCAATAAAATTATAAGCACAACTATAAAGCCAAGCCCCACAATTAAAAATATCTGAGGCGTGCTTTTCTTCGTGCTGCCCTCCAGTATCTTCGGAGTATCTTCCGATACAATGAGCCTTCTTAAAAACTCCGCCGATTGTTTTGCATTTCTATCTACTGTATGAATTCCGTTTGTGTGCAAGTAGCCGTCTGCATGCTGCGGGAAAAGCTCCGGCCTGCCCACGGGATAATCTGCCCATGCTGCGACGAAAAGCCCCGAGCTTATCGGGTCAAGTATCTTGAACGCATCAACAAAATATTTTGTCTGCGCTTCCTGCGAGTGCGCATCGCTGTAGCCGTTGCGGTTATCGTTATTAACTGTAATGCCGAACGAAGCAACAAAGAGCGAAGTGTTCTTCAGCTCAGGCGATTGCTTCATCGTGCTGCGGAAGTACTCATTGTACTTCACAACTTTTTCTATTCCGTTCTCATAAAAATTCAGCCCCTTCAAATCCGTCAGCCCGAAACATTTATCGCTCTTATAATTCGATGTAGTGTAATAGGTAAACTTTTTGCTTATCGTATCTATTGCGCTCTTTGCTTTCTTGATGTAATCCGCCGCAAGAGGGGAGCTTACATCAAACTCATTGCCAAGTCCGTATGCGAGTATACAAGCATAATTTCTATCGCGCAGGGCTGTCTGCATCAGCAGATTTATTCCCGCATCGGTATACCCCGGCTTCTTCAGTAAAAACTCAGGCACTTCGTTGAACGGCGTATCCTCAAATAAAAATAGCCCTATCCGCGAACAAATATTCAGCAGGTACGGATGCGCTACGGCTCCCGCGACACGCACTGAATTAAATCCCTGCTTCTTTATATTGGTAAGCTCTGCCAGCGTTTCGTTATAGTCCAGCGCCGAGCCGAACTTCACAGATGCCTCAAAATAATTCGTGCCGTACAGCTTTATATTCTTTCCGTTTATTGTGAACTGCTCCGCTTTCTTTTGTATCGTATAAATCCCAAACTCAGTATCGTTCTCGTCTATCAGCACATCGTCCTGATATATTTCCGTTTTGTTTATGTATAGGTTTGGCGCATCGGGCGACCACAGCTCCGGATTCTTTATCACAGCTTCGCTTACTACGCTTACTATATTATTGT
>JBHEKU010000096.1:0-13762 GCA_041859205.1 Ignavibacteria bacterium
ATTTAGAACTATCCGAACTGAATCCTTCTATCTTTAACGGACCGAAACGCGATGTAACATTCTGTCCGTAGTTAGAAAATTTATTCGTATCGGGAAGAATAAGCTCGTTGATTTTTATTATATCAAGATTGTCGTTTCTTCGTTCAAGCTGCATAGTCATCTGCCCGGCATCAAGTCCGGCAAAAAAGCCAAGCTCATCTATAGAAGTGAGATTTGTCATCTTCAGTAGAAAAAGTTTTTTATCGTAGCCTTTATTGAACTCAAAGTAATATTCTCCTTTATCTGAGTACGTAGTAAAAAGTCCGGGAGATTTTTTTGATTTAGAAACTACTGCATCGTAGCCATCTTGCGCATATAGATTTGCAAAGGAAATTGAGAGGATTAAAAATAAAACTAATTTTTTCATTAAACATTTTAGAAAGGTTAAATTTTTTCGAGTATTTCTTTTGTCTTTTTATGTCTTAGTTCAAACAAGCTCTGTATCATTTTTTTTACAAAAAGTCCGTGAGCTATATCACCGAGAAATCCGAACGGTAAATCATAATCTACTCTGTCCGTCATAATCGTTTTCCCTGCCTGCCTGTCAAAACAATGCCGGTGATACCAGTACTTGAATGGTCCCTTCAGCATGTAATCACCGATGATTTCGTTTTCAATGTATTGAGAAATTTTTACTTTCCAGTAAGATTTAAAAATTCCGAACTGCGTAACTGATAATTCTATTTCCGAATTCAGAACTAGCGGAAGTTCAATTTTTATAATTTCAGTTTTTACCGATGAAGGTGAAATTAATTTTAAATTATTTGTGTCTGTGTGAAATGCAAATGCTTTTTCAATCGGGCAATCCATTATCACGCTTTTCTCAAAATGATACATTTTTTTATCGTATATTTTTGTTGTTAATTTAAAGAAATTAACATACATCTTTTAAATATAGTTACTGAATAAAACCTATACAATTGCAATAAAATTATGCTTCCTAAAAAAGTTCTGATGTGCGAGCCGAAATACTTCGATATAAACTATGTCGGCAATGAATATATGACAAATCTTAATGCTGAATTCGATAAAAACCTGGCTATGAAACAATGGAATGAATTAAAATCTACCTATGAAAATCTCGGGCTGGAAGTTTCAGTTATTCCTCCTGCAGAAGGTTTAGTGGATATGGTATTCACAGCAAATCAATCGCTTCCCTTCGTGGATTCAGACGGGAATAAAAAAGTTGTGCTAAGCAAAATGAGAAATCCGCAGAGAGCTGATGAAGTAAAACACTTCGAAGATTTTTATCTTAAAGATGGATACGAAGTAATAAAGCTTCCTGAAGAGATTGAATATTTTGAATCAATGGGTGATGCAATAATTGACTACAAGAGAAAGATTATTTTCGGAGGGTACGGCTATAGAACGCATGAAAACGTTTATGATTTTTTAAAAGAAGTAACGGATTATGAAATAGTAAAAGTCCGCCTGATGAATAAATATTTTTATCATCTTGATACATGTTTCTCTTTGTTAAATTCACATACGGCAATGATATGCAGAGATGCTTTCAGTGTAGAAGATTTTAAAAAGATAACCAATTACTTTACAGATATTATTGAAGTTAGCGTAGAAGAAAATAAAAATTCTTTTGCATGCAACTGCCACTGCCCCGACGGTGAAAATGTAATTATTGATAAACGCGCAGTTGAAACAAAAGTTATGCTGGAAAGAAATGAATTCAATGTTACAAGAGTTGATACTTCTGAGTTTATGAAATCAGGCGGAAGTGTATTCTGTATGAAAATGATGTACTTTTAATTTAAGAAAAATGAGAGAGTTCAATTATACCTGGGAAGAATTTAAAAAGCTTCCTCTAAGTACTAAAAAGAAATCATTAGTAAGAGATAAAAACCTTGCCTACTTAATTTTCTCACAGCAGTTCGATAGGAAATGTCTGGATGTTTTGTTTGATCTTGCTGATAAGATACGGGCGTTATCGAAATTGAAAGCCACATCAGACTGGCTGCAGACACTTCTCTCTCACAAGAGAGCCACATTATTTTTCGCACAACCATCGACAAGAACGTTCAAATCTTTTTACCATGCCTGCCATATTCTCGGAATAAAAATCGGCGAGCTTCGCGACGGCGCATCTTCTTCGCAGCAAAAAGGAGAATCCCCCGAAGACACAATACTAACTTTTGCCTCTTACACTGATTTAATCATAATGAGAAATGCTGAAGAGTTCCTTGCGGAGAAATCCGCATGGCTTATGAATAAGAAGAACAGAGTTGTAAGAATAATAAATGCGGGCTCGGGCAAGGACCAGCATCCGACACAGTCATTACTCGATGCTTATACAATGGATATAGTGTTCAAAAACAAAGGCGGGATAGAAGGAAAGATTATAACTATTGTTGGTGATTTAAAACGGGGTAGAGCAGCGCGTTCATTGATTTACATTTTAAAAAATTATCCGGGAGTGAAGCTTAGACTTGTGTCTCCAGAGCAACTAAAGATAGAGCCGGACATTAAAAAATACCTGATAAAGAATGAAATGGAATTTATAGAATCGGATAATTTAAAAGAAAGCGTGAAGCAGGCAGATGTTATATACATGACACGCATTCAGGATGAATATGATGTTACAGATGAATCGAAGAAAATAAATTATACAAATTTTCATCTCACTAAGCAGCACTTAAAACTTATTAAAAAAGACGCTATAATAATGCATCCGCTGCCTAGACGCGAAGAAATTGACGTTGATGTTGATGATGATATCCGCGCACATTACTGGAAGCAGGAAAGAAACGGAATGTGGGTAAGGGCGGCATTGATTGCCTATATGTTCGGATTGAAAGATGAGATTATGAATAAAGAAGAAATATAACAACAGAGAGTGCAGAGAATATTGAATATAAACACAAAGAACACAGAATAAATCTTTCATAAAAATATTATGAATTATTTTGCTCTGTGTTCTCTGTGAAAAAAATCTGTGAACTCTGCGGTTAAGACTTTAAATAATACTTTCTTCGAATGCTGTAAGGAAAATATCTGCTTCCTCTTGTGAAAGAATTAATGGCGGCAGCAGCCTGATGCAGTTTTCATTGGTAAGATTCACAAGTACTTTTCTCTCAAATAAATTCTCAACTACTTTCGCAGGAACAACTTCACCGAGCTCAACTCCGAGCATCAATCCAATACCTCTTACTTCCTTTATTTTACCGGGATATTTCTTTTGTAAATTTATAATTTCATTCTTCAGATAAGCGCCTACTACTTCGGCATTTCTCATAGCATAGCTTTCAATTTCATCAAGTGTAGCAATACCTGCAGCGCATGCAACGGGATTTCCGCCGAACGTTGTACCATGCTCGCCCAGTTTAAAGCAGTCATTCAGATATTCTTTAGCCATCAGAGCAGCGACGGGTAATCCTCCGCCGATACCTTTTGCAGTTACGCAGATATCTACATCAGCTTTATAATGCTGGATTGAAAAAAATTTTCCTGTACGCCCGGCTCCGCATTGAATACAGTCGGCTACAATTAAAAATCCGTACTTAGCTTTAAGCTCATTGAGAGCATCAACAAATACGCAGTCAGCAACGTAAATGCCGCCCTCGCCCTGAATGAATTCAAGGAATACTGCAGCAGTGTTTTCGTTTACCGTTCGCTTTAAATCATCGACTGAATTATATGATAAATGATGTACATTTGGAAGAAGCGGCTCAAAGCCTTTTCTGTATTTCTCTTTTGTTGTGAGTGATAGGCTGCCGTATGTTCGTCCGTGAAATCCGCCTTTGAATGAAATCAGTTCTGTCTTTTTATCAGAATGAAAATATTTTCTTACAAGCTTTATCGCGCCTTCCATAGCCTCGGTGCCTGTTGAAGCAAGAAATATCCTGTCGAAGCCGGATAGCTGCAATAACTTCTCAGCAAAATCTATTTGAGTTTCCTGATAAAAATTATTCGAGAGATGATTGTAGTTATATATTTGAGATACAATTGCTTCGTTTACCTTTGGATTATTATAACCCAGAACGTTCACAGCAAGGCCGCCGAACATATCGAGAAATATTCCTTTATCGGTATGTAAAAAAACGCCTTCCCCTTTTTCAACAATAAGAGGAAGACGTTTATAAGTCTGAAAAAAATATTTTGATTCTTTTTCTGTTAAGTTCAATTTTTAATTTTCTTTTCCCTCAGTGTAAAGTTCTTTTTGTCCTGTTAATGATTTTAACAATCTTGCAAGGAAATCAACCTGAGTATCAAGCTCTGCTTCCGATTTATTATTTACCAATACAAAATCAGAAAGCTCAAGCTTATTCTTTTCTTCTATCTGATACTTCATTATATTTTCAACTTCAGATTTCTTTGCGCCGTCTCTCATCATTATTCTTTCAACTCTCGTTTTCTTGTTAGCATAAATCATTATTACATAGTCCAGAGCTTTATCAAGTCCGCTTTCAAAAACAAGCGCTGACTCAACAAGTACTATATCGTAAATGCTTTTCTTGGATTCCTTGATTATATAATCAATTACGATGGGATGAACAATTTTATTTACCTTTGAGTAATTCTTCTTGTTCGCAAAAATTACTTCGCGGAACTTCGATAAATTTATTTTGCCCTGATAATTTAAAATATCCTTGCCAAACTCTTTTACAAGAGCGGCCAGAAGTGTTTTATTTTTTGTATAAAGATTTTTTGCAATTGCATCTGCGTAAAAAACCTTGAATCCTTTTTTTGCAAGCTTATTGCATACAAAAGTTTTACCTGAACCTATGCCTCCTGTAATTCCGACTATAAGTTTCGTTTTATGTTTCTTCATTATTTTTTCCGGGGTGTTAGCCATAAGTTAAAAAAACTATTTCGCATAAGCAATTGACCTTCTCTCTCTAATCACGTTGACTTTTATCTGTCCCGGATATTCCATTTCTTCCTGAATCTTCTTCGCAATATCATCTGCTAACTGGTCTTGTAATATATCGCTGATTTTTTCCTGCTCTACTATTACTCTTACTTCGCGTCCCGCCTGTATAGCGTAGGTCTTTGCAACACCTTCAAATGACTTTGCAATGTTTTCAAGTGTTTCAAGTCTCTTCGAGTACGCTTCAACTGATTCACGTCTTGCTCCCGGTCTTGCGCCGCTGATTGAGTCAGCTGCCTGAACGATAATTGATATCGGACTTTCCATAGGCATTTCGTCATGGTGAGCGCCGATAGCATTACAGATAATCGGATGCTCTTTACATCTCTTTGCTACTTCGTAGCCAAGGATTGCGTGAGGACCTTCAATGCTTCTATCTATAGTTTTACCAACGTCATGCAGAAGTCCTGCTCTCTTCCCCATATAGGCGTCAAGGCCAAGCTCAGCAGCCATGATGCCTGCTAAGTACCCGACTTCAATTGAGTGGTTTAAAACGTTCTGTCCATAGTTTGACCGGTATTTCATTCTGCCGATAAGCGTAATCAAATCTCTGTGCATTCCCTGAATGCCCATTTCAACAAGTGTATTTTCACCTACGCGAATAATTTCTTCGCTGAGTTCCTTTTCAACTTTTGTTACAACTTCTTCAATTCTTGCAGGGTGAATTCTTCCGTCTGCAATAAGTCTTTCCATCGATACTCTTGCTATTTCTCTTCTGAACGGATCGAAGCCTGAAATGATAATTGCTTCCGGTGTATCGTCAACAATAATATCAACGCCGGTTGCGGCTTCAAATGCTCTGATATTTCTTCCCTCTTTACCGATAATTCTTCCTTTTAATTCATCGGAAGTGATCTGCAGTACAGATACAGTTGTTTCAACTGAGTGATCAGATGCAGTTCTTTGAATAGATTGTATAATAAGATTTTTTGCGATGCGGTTGGCTTCAAGTTTAGTCTCATCTCTGACTTCCTGAAGTTTTTGCGCGGAGTCGAGCTTAACCTGCTGCAGCAAGCTTTCGAAAAGTTCTTTCTTAGCTTCTTCTTCGGTTAAACCGGAAATTCTTTGCAGTCTGTCTTTTTGTTCGGAGATAACAGTGGATGTTTCTTCTTTTATCGCTTCAATTTCTTTTTCCTTCTCTTCAACTTTTTCGATTTTTGATGTCAGATCTTTTTCAAGATTTTCAATCTTCTTTTCTTTCTGTCCTAATTCATTCTTAGCCTGGTCAACTTTTGCTTTTTCTTCTTTTAAAAATTGTTCTGTTTTTTCTTTCTCGGCTTTTAATTTCTTTTCATCTTCAATAACATTTTTTTCACGCTCTTTTACCTGCTCATCAAATTCCTGTTTCTTTTTATAGAACTGGTCTTTTACTTCAAGAAGTTTTTCTTTCTTTAAATTCTGCGCGGCTTTATCTGCATCCTGTAAAAGATTTTTTACTCTTTTTTCGCCTTCTGCAACTGTATCCTTTGCCTTTTTTTCAGCATCTGCTAAAATTTTATCGGCAACGCTTTGCGCATCACCAATTTTGCCTTTACTTATTTTAGAATTCAGTAACCATCCTATATAGAGGAACAGTAAACATAAACCTATTATTAATGGAATTAAGACATATAATTCTTTAACAAATTCCATCACACCTCCTTGTTGCTATATTTTTAGTACACATTCGATTTTTTTTGTTTGTTGGTTAAATAAAAATTGGGTATAAAAAAACCGCACAGACAAATCCTTAGCCAAAGCTTATAAGAAACCCGTTTAAGCATACGGTGGAGGGTGCCACAATGTCGTTTGCTTCCACTGTCCGGAGTTCCCGGGCTAACCCGGCTCCGAATCCGCCAAGGCGGATGAGGCCTGTAATTGACATTTTTTTATGAGCTTACCTTCCTATCTTATAAAAAATGTTGGTTTTTTATAATGGTTTGACTAAGGTGTCTGTGCGGTTATTTAAAAACCTGCTTTTATGTAAAGAACAAATAAATAAAATCTAGATATACTGGTCGAGCAAGTTAGAAAGCTCTTCAATATTTTGATTATATTCTCTTAACGAGTCTAAGTAATCTTCTTCAATTTTATTTCTGATACCTTTTTCCTTAAAATAATCCTCCGCAATATTTAACGAAGAAACTACTGCAATAGTTTCCTCCGTCTGATTTGGGGACTCAGAGTTGATTCTGTTCATAATATTATCAACGTAATTGGCAATTTTTTCTACCTTTGCAGTGTCTTCACCCTGCAAATTATATTCGCTGTTAAAAATCCTTACTCTGACTTCTTTAGGATTCATAAGTTTTTAAGGTTTTGTTTTGTTCTTAGTCAAACTGTATTAATTTTCCTGATCGTACTGATCAAGGTGTACATCAATTCTTGATATTAACTCTTTTATTCGTGAACGGACAATTTCTTTATCCTGTATAGACGATTTTGTATTTTTTTCAGTTAGTAAAACGTTCTTCAAATCGGAAATTTCCTTATCCTTCGTTATCGACTGCGAATTTGCATGAGTGACCTGAAGCTTTAAATCAGTGATTTTCTGGCTTAGCTCCTTCACCTGCTCGCGCAAATCTTTGTTCTCTTCTTCAACTTTGCTTATCTTTGTCAGCAGCATTCTGACCTTTGTTAATAAACCCTGAATCGATACCCTTAATGAATTCTTAGCTTCATTGATGCTATCTATTGCGCTGTCAGAAAATGGTTTAGACATAATTTTTTCTTAGGTTCTTACTAACTTCTTTTTCTAACTTCTTAATTGCACGTTCAATTCTTTTTCAAGATTCTTTACTATCTTGCCGATTATCGGATTTATCTCTTCATCTGTCAGTGTTTTATCAAAAGAAGAAAATTCTAATGAAAAAGCAAGACTTTTGTTATTACCGAGTTTTTTATCCTCGTAAATGTCAAAGAGCTGCAAGCCTGATAACAGCTTTCCGCCGCTCTTTAAAATGACGTCCTTAATATCCTTAAAAACAACGTTTTTTTCAACTACAAAAGATAAGTCTCTTTTTACCGTCGGAAATTTCGAAATAGGCTCATATACACTGGATTTTTTCTGCGCTTTATATAGTTCCTCTAAGTTAAATTCAGCTATATAAACAGGTTTCTCGATTTCAATGCCAAGTGACTTTAAGAGTGAACTTTCAACTTTGAATAATTTCCCTGCGTAATTATCCTTCGTTTCATATTTAATCTTAATACCGGTTTCCTCTGAGGAAGTGGAATGAGAAGTATTTTTAATTTGAATATTCAGACTTCGTATAAACATATCAACTTCGCCTTTCAAATCGAATAAATCAAAGTCCCTGTCTTTATTGTCAAAAGATTTCAGATCATAATTTCCGCAGACTCCGATAGAAAGCTTATCTTCTTCTTTAAAGCCCTTACCCTCATCAAAAAATACCCGTCCCGTCTCATAAAGTTTGAGCGGGATATCTTTGCCTGAATGATTATGATTATTTTTAATGACGTTCAGCATTCCGTAATAAAGATTCACGCGCATCGAGTTCATTTCGCTTGAACCGGGATTTGCAATCTTTACCGGACTAAGCCCAAATGTCTGCAGCTTTGCATCTTCCTGCTGCGAGCTGGTTAAAATCTCGTTAAATCCGCGTCCGTAAAAATAATTCTTTACTTTCTGAACGAACTCAATATAATCTAAATTGTAATTAGATTCCGACACACTGAATCTGAATGTGCTTTCCATTGGAATATTATCGTAGCCGTAAATGCGGGCAATTTCTTCAATTAGATCGATTTCGCTTTCAATGTCATTTCTTCTGAACTCAGGAATTTTGAATACTAATTTGTCAAATCTTTCGCCTGTACATTCAATATCAATTTTAGCTAATAAACTTATTACATCTTCTTTTGTAAGTAATAGTCCTAAAATGCGGTTAACGTTATAAATTTCAAGCTCCACTTCCCTATAAACAAAACATTCAGGATAGTTATCTACTGTACCGCATAAAATTTTACCGCCGGCAAGCTCTGCAATGAATTTCGAAGCTCTGTCTGAAGCATATTCAACCATGTTAATATCGGTTCCTCTTTCAAATCTGTGTGAAGCATCTGAGGCAAGCCCGAGCCTTTTTGCGTTCAGTCTTATTGCAACTGAATCAAAATATGCAGTCTCAAGCAATACGTTTGTAGTGCCTTCAGTTATTTCCGAGTTCTCGCCGCCCATAATTCCGGCAATGCTTAATGGTCTTTCAGCATCGCATATCATTAATGACTTATCGTTTAAAACTCTTTCTTTGGAATCAAGAGTAGTGAACTTATCACCTTCATTAGCCGTCTTCACAATTATTTTCTTACCAAGTATTTTATCATAATCGAAGGCATGCATCGGCTGACCGGTTTCCATCATAATATAGTTCGTGATATCTACAATATTATTGCGGGGCCTTAGTCCGATAGCAGTCAGCTTCTTTTTAAGCCATTCAGGAGACTCTTTTACCTCAACGTCTTTTATAACTCTTGCTCTGAATCTTTTGCAAAAGTCAGGATTTTCTATAGATACATGAATATAATCATGTGAATTTTCGTTTTCTTCTTTTAGTTGAACTTCAGGAAGCTTGCAGTGCAAATCATAAGCAGCCGCAATTTCTCTTGCAATGCCGATGTGTGAAAGCAGGTCTCCCCTGTTAGGTGTTACACCAATTTCATATAAATAATCATCCGCTCCGATATATTCAGCAAAACTCTGCCCTATCTTTGCATTTTCATCCAGCACCATTATTCCTTCGTGGTCATCGCTAAGATTTAATTCTTTAGCCGAGCATATCATTCCCTCTGAAAGCTGGCCGCGAAGCTTTGCCTTCTTTATTTCAAATCCGCCGTTAGGCACAACTGCTCCGATTTTTGCAACACAGACTAACTGCCCTGCATCAACATTCGGCGCGCCGCAGACGATATTTAAGAAATCGCCCGTTCCAACATCAACTTTACAAACGCTTAGCTTATCTGCATCGGGATGCTTAGCTTTTTCAACAACTTTGCCTACAACAAATCCCTTGAATTTTTCACCTTCGGATTCAATGCTTTCGATATCAAGCCCTGCGGAAATCATTTTTGCGTTCAATTCTTCCATTGAACCGATTTCCAAACCCGGTATGTATTCCTTAACCCAATTTAAACTGAATTTCATAATTCTATAATATACTTTTTATTTTGCTAAACGCAAAGTTCGCGAAGCTCTCGCAAAGATCGCAAAGTTATTAATATTGATTTTAAATTCCTTTGAGAACTTTTCGTAGCTCTTAGCGTACTTTGCGTTTAAAAACATTCAAACTATTAACAAAAAACCCGGACAAAAAAATATTTATCCGGGTCTCATATGCTGGTTAAAACTTAAATATTATTCGCCGTCTTTCTTTGGTTCTTTCTTTACAGGGTCTGTATTTTCTCTCTTATACTGTCTTTCATTCTTTTCCGGTTCAGAATTATTGTTGTTATCATATGTCTTCGGCGGAGTATATGTTCCGTTTGTAGGCGGAGTATAAACTCTTGGTGTTCTTACTCTTGTTGTATTTCTTCTGTTCTTCTTACTTCCTTTTTTCTTTTTACCTGACTTCTTTGAACTTTTTTTTCCGGAGCTCTTCTTTTTAGAGGTCTTCTTTCCGGAAGTTTTGTTCTTTGAACTTTTTTTGCCTGAAGTCTTGTTCTTACTCTTACTTGTTTTACCGCTTTTTTTCTTTTTGGAAGTCTGTGTGGTCTTTTTCTTAGGCTTAGCCTCGAGGTTTGAAAACTCACCAAACACACCACCAAAAGCAAAGGCGCATAAAAAAGTCATAACCAGCATTTGACGCTTTGTCATCTTTTAATTCTCCTTTTTTGATTTGTGGATAGATAAACTTAACACTTATGAATTTTAAAAACAATGAAATTAATGACTTTAAAGAAAGCCATTACTTTAATACTTTTACGTAAATGGATACAAATACTAACAATAATAAGACCGTAGTAGTTGCAATGAGCGGCGGAGTTGATTCTTCCGTAGCAGCCGCACTATTAAAAGATGAGGGTTACAATTTAATAGGCATTACTATGAAAACCTGGGGATTCGATGATATCCCCGAAAAAGATTCCGGGTGCTGCTCGCTTGAAACTATCTATTCGGCAAAGAACGTAGCCTATAACTTAGGCTTTGAGCATTATACTCTTGATTTCACAGAAAAGTTCAATGATACTGTAATTGAAAATTTTATTTCAGAGTATATTAAAGGACATACTCCAAATCCCTGCGTGCTTTGTAACAAAACAATCAAATGGGGCGCTTTACTTGAGAAAGCAGAATCTCTCGGCGCTGACTATATTGCTACCGGACATTATGCAAAGATTGTTCATAATGAGCAAACCGGACGATATAATATCGGAGTTTCCGAAGACAGAAAAAAAGATCAGTCATATGCCTTATGGAGAGTCTCTCAGCATGCATTAAGCAAGACTATTTTTCCTATTGGTAAATATGAGAAGACAAAGATTCGTGAGATTGCCGCAGGCATGAATTTGAAATCTGCGAACACACCTGACTCCCAGGAAATTTGTTTCGTACCTGATGATGACTACAGAAAATTAATTGAAATCAGGCTGCCTGATTTTGTAAAAAAAATCAGTCACGGAGATATTGTTTATAAAGATAAAAAAGTCGGAAGCCATTCAGGATATATAAATTATACTATAGGACAAAGACGCGGGTTAAATCTTGCGCTGGGACATCCTATTTATGTTACAAAAATTGACGCAGAAAATAATGTTATAGTTGTGGACGATGTTGACGGACTGAACAACACGGCATTTATGACGAATGAAATTAACTTAATGACGACTGAAAAGCTGACTGAACCGACTAAAGCATTAGTTAAAATCCGCTACAAAGATAAAGGAAGCATGGCTACATTGTATCAGGAAAACGATGACGAGATAAAAATTGTATTTGACGAACAGCAAAAGGCAATCACTCCCGGGCAATCGGCAGTATTTTATGACGGAGATAACGTCCTAGGCGGCGGCATAATACAGAATATATTATACTAATATTACTCATGTTTTAAACGCAAAGAACGCTAAGATTATTCGCAAAGACCGCAAAGATTTATAATTATTATGTCCGAATTTTTATTTTTTACATCAGTTTTCTTTGCGTTACTTTGCGTGAGCCTTTGCGCTCTCTGCGTTTAAATCTTTAAACCACAATGGATTTATACAAACAACTCGAATCAAAAGCTAAGAAGGAAAAGCGTACTATAATTTTTCCTGAATCATACGATGCGCGCATACTTGATGCAGTGAAGTATATTCTGCAGAAGAAGCTTGCCAATGTAATTCTTATCCGCATCGATGATAAAATAAAGATTGAAGACGATAAGCATCTTGATATAATTGATTTAGATTTTTACAAACAGTATTTGCAAGGATACTACGGTTTGCGTAAGCTTAAACAAAAAGATATAACAGTTGAGCAGGCAGAGAAGGAACTGAACTCCCCTCTTGCCTTCGCTAACATCTTACTCAAGAATAATTTTGCCGACGGAATAATTGCAGGCAGCGTTTGCACAACGACTGATGTTTTAAGAAACGCTATCCGTATTATAGGACTTAAAGAAAATAACAAAACAGTTTCATCGTTCTTCCTATTCACTTTTCCGAAGGAGAGTGTACACAAAAACAGAATTCTTGCCTATGCAGATTGCGGCGTACTCCCTAATCCAACTGCTGAACAGCTATCCGATATTGCAATACAAACATCAGAAAATTACGAGAAGCTTACAGGCATTACTGCAAGAACTGCCTTCCTGTCATTCTCTACAAAAGGCAGTGCGATGGATGATTCACTGATTAAAGTTATTGAAGCGTTAAACATTACAAAGCAAAGAAAACCTGATTTGATTTGTGACGGAGAGCTACAGTTTGATGCTGCATTCATACCAAAAGTAGCACAAAGAAAAAATCCCGATGGTGCTATTCAGGGCGATGCCAATGTTTTTATATTTCCTGATTTAAACTCAGGCAATATTGCTTATAAAATTACCGAACGACTCGCAGGCGCTTCTGCAACAGGGCCGATTGTACAGGGACTTGCAAAACCGGTAATGGATCTATCCCGCGGCTGCAATGCAGAAGATATAATTAATATGACAAGGGTGATTGCGAACCTGATTTGAATCACTGATGACACTGATTTGAAATGATTGACAATGAATCGCTGATTGCGCTGATTTGAAATGATGTTAATGATACGATTATGGTACGGCATACTAAATCATAGAAACTATAATTAACCAACATAATCACTAATTAGAACATTCATCATAGAAATCAGAATAAATCAACGAAATCAGTGTTTGAAATGATGTTAATGATACGATTATGGTACGGCATACTAAATCATAGAAACTATAATTAACCAAAATAATCACTGATTAGAACATTCATCATAGAAATCAGAATTAATCAGTGTAATCAGTGATTAAAACTTTAAAAATACAATATGACTTTTCACGAACTCTGCGCAGAAGTAAAAAAAGAAGTTAAAGAATGCACCATAGATGACGTAAAAAAAATGCACGATAGCAACGAAGACTTTGTACTTGTTGATACACGTGAAGAAAGCGAATTTGCCCAGGGCAAAATTAAAGGCGCTATTCACATCGGCAAAGGAATTATCGAAAGAGATATTCATCTTCACGTTCCCGATAAAAACAAAAAAATTGTGCTCTATTGTGGCGGAGGTTACCGCTCGGCATTAGCAGCACACAATTTACAGAAAATGGGATATACAAATGTTATCTCAATGGATGGCGGCTGGAGAGGCTGGAATGAATCGCTCGGTGAAATAGAATAACTATT
>JBHEKU010000122.1:0-3021 GCA_041859205.1 Ignavibacteria bacterium
CATATTCAACAGGAAACTTTTCGGCATACCATTTAACAAACGCTTCACTTTCAGCAATATTTGTTTCAAAATCCATTTCACACCTTAATTCTTCAAAAATATCCAGAAAATCAATATCTGTTTCGGGATAGTTTTGGTACAACCATTTAAAAAAACTGAATTTTTCTTTCTCTTGTAAATCATCATAATATTCATATACTTCGTCTGCTAGTAATTGATGCCAGTTTATTTCCTTGTAATTTCGCATGTTACTATATTATTTTGTTAATTAATTATTTAATACATTATTTTTTGTATTTTTGCCAAGTCGTTTCTCAAATAGAAAAGGACATGGCAGGGTGACAAGTACACCTCATCGTATTGCCTAAAGATACGTACCTCACTTACGAAGTGGGGTTTTTTATTTTCAATTTTTTATTATACATATAAAGAAAGTAAATAATATTTAAAACTAAGAATCTGATTTACTGAATTTTTAATTTTACAACCCTTCACAACATTAACATTTTAATAACATAAACAACTTTTATATATTGTAATTTTGCATAGTCATTTCCCACTGGAAAAGGACGTGGTGGATCGCATTACCGTAATTGCGGATAAAATACTGGATCGGGGTGTCCCTGATCGAAAAATAAGACGACTTGGTTGAACCGCTTGTTCTAATCGGGCCGCAACAAAATCCTCGGTTTCTGAACCGAGGTTTTTTATTTTCGTACAATTCCATATTCATCATTTTTACTTGCTAATTTTAATAAAATAGGTTCTATTTTTGTAAATTGATGTTCTATTCCAAACTTCTTTAAACTCCCTTTTGGAAATTCTTTTCTATATAAACAATGTGCTATTATGTCAACTGTCTGAATAAAATATGAATGATTTGAAGATCTGGAAAATACATCTTCAATAATACTATCTATTGGAGCATTATAAGGTATCTCACTATAATGAGAAGGTGTTGGATTATAAATTCTCATTTTTCTATGTAGTGCCATAAGTTTTAAGTTATCCGTATCATCTGCAACTATTATTCCTTTATCATTTACATTTTTCTTTAAATAAATGTCAAATCTTTGTAACAGTCTACTCCATGCAAGATTAAAAATATCTTTATCAGGATGTTCATCAATTTTTATACAAACATTTATAACTTGAGCTGAATCAAAAATTAATGGAATCTGAGTGCAATACTCTTTAATAATATTAAGTCTATTTGACTTTGTTATATTTTGATATTCTTTAATTTGATTAATTCTTATCAATTCTGTAGCATGAATTTCTGTACGTTGATTTAGACCATATTTCTCTTTTAACGATTTACGAAATGATTTTAATCTTGTAAGATACTTATCCCATTCATTTTGAGAAACAATTAAACCAGATAATATAAAATGAGGCGAACTATTCGGATGTTTTCCAGGATCACCACTTTCATCAACATACATTATATACATTTTCCCTCCTCTTCTTTAATTTCCAATCTCTTCTTCCCCGTCAACAACTGCTGCATCAAACCCTTTTTCTGTTCTTTTAGTTTTTCCAGTTTAGTTTTTAGCAGTTGTATTTCTTTATCTGCCGCTTGCAGCACCTGGGCAATGGCGGTTTGTTCTTTTAAAGAATTAGGAATTATGAATGATAAATTATGAATTTGGGTTTTCGTTACACTGTAAACTGAAGTTCCAGTAGCGTATTTCCTTAGTGTATTTCTAACCGTTTCGGATGAGAAAAAGTAAGCAGCAAAATCAGGTGAAATCGTTTTTCTATCTGCTCTTAAAACTAATGTGTGAAGTCCTCCAATAGCTTTCTTGCCTTTTAGGTTTTTAATTTCGACTGCTGCCCCAACTCCTTCATAGTCTTCGGAAGCATCAGCCATTATAATATCACCATCCTGCAAATAGTTGCTTTCGTCAATTGAAATACTATCATCAATTAATTGGGGAATATTCTTTTGGATTTCAAAATCTAAAAATGAACTGTCATACTTTGCATGTATATCTCCATAATGGATACAATAAACAGAACCCATATCATCATTTTGAAGACCTTCCCTTGAAATTGAATATGACTTTATGAATTTAAAAACATCACCTATCCGAATGGGCTTCCATTCATAATTCATAATTCCTAATTCATCATTCAATAGCCTTTTCTTCCCCGTAAGCAATTGCTGCATAAGCCATTTTTTGCGAAGTTCTTTTTGGGCTATAAGTTTTTCTATGGTATGGATGGCGGCATCTGCCGTACTGAGCACTTGGGCTATAGCTTTTTGCTCGGAGAGTGGTGGGAGAAATAATTTAACTTTAGAAAGGTTTGTTTTGGACACACTATAAACTGAAATACCAGTTGCAATCCTATGTAATTCTCTAACAACTTGTGTATTATTTAATACATAAGTTCTAAATCCAAGTGCAATTTTATTTATGTCACCTCTAGCTGCAAAAGTATGTAATCCACTAATTAACTTTCTTTTATGTATATTTTTTAATTCTATACAATTACAAATTCCATCATAATCTTCTGATGCATCAGCTATTATTAAGTCTCCATCTTTTAGAGATGGGAAATTCATATCTATAAAATTTTTAACATCAATATATCCGTCTTTTAGAAATGGTACATTTTTTTCTTTATCAAAATCTAATAATTCATTTTTGTAAGTAGCATGAATATCACCATAATGAATATATAATATTTCATCGTTTGTAATATTGTATGTTAACTGATCTCTTGAAAATGAAAAAGATTTTAAAAATAAAAATACTTCGCCAAATGTGATTTTTTCCCAATCTACAGGAATTTTGCCTAGAGGTGAGTCTTTATATAAAGTGTTGTTATTGTTTTCTTTTTTCATAGGATTTGTAAGTTAGTGTTTTTGCAAAGAAGGTTGCAAAGAAGAATTAGTTAAACTATTGAAAATCTGAATGTTTTTGTTTGCAATCATTTGTTTAAATTAAAAGATTTTACAAATTGTTCAAATACTTTTGTCGCATCTATATTTCCCAATCCCATTTCTCTAAAAAT
>JBHEKU010000278.1:0-8124 GCA_041859205.1 Ignavibacteria bacterium
TAAAGCTTTTATAACTCACTCATACATTTTTTATAAAATATGATATTAGTATCTTTGCGTAAGATTTAATGCGGACCCCTAAAAAAATATCATATTTTTTCCTAACTGCAATTTTATTCCTTTCCGGAAATTTATTCTCACAGCAGAATAAATTACAGTTCGAGAACATATCATTAGAAAACGGACTCTCACACAATGCAGTCTATTCTATCACTCAGGATAAACCCGGATTCATGTGGTTTGCAACTCAGGATGGACTTAACAAATACGACGGTCATAACATTACAGTATATAAATTTAACCCTACTGATTCCACATCGCTTCCTAATAACAATGTCAGTAAAGTTTTTGAAGATAAAGACGGCAATATCTGGGTCGGTACATGGGGAGGCGGTTTATGCAGATTTGATCCGATAAGGGAAAGCTTTATTATATATAAGTATAACCCTGCAAATACTTCATCTATATCTTTCAACCGTGTACCTGTTATTTATCAGTCAAAGAACGGCGACCTGTGGGTTGGAACAGCAGGCGGCGGATTAAATAAATATCTGAAAGATAAAGATGCCTTTGAAACATTCAAACACTTTAATGATGATGATAAATCGCTTTCTAATAATAGGGTGTGGGATATTACTGAAGATAAGTCCGGTAACTTATGGATTGCTACAGATGAAGGACTGAATAGGTTTAATCCTTCAACCAAGACTTTCAGCCAATATATTCCGAATTTTTCATCCAATAGAATCCGGTCTTTACTTATTTCCTCTAATGGAGATTTTTATGTAGGCGGTGAAACAGGATTATATTTATTTAATGAAGCAAACGGAGAATTTAACAAAACTCCTTTAAGCCAGCGGGAAACCGATCAGGATGTTGTAAATGTTCTTTTTGAAGATAAGCATGGAAAAGTATGGGCAGGTACCTATGGAAACGGTTTATATGTTAAAAGTAACGGTACATTTGAAAACTATGTAAACAACCCGAATAACCCTTTGAGTTTACGAAGCAACGATGTGCGCAGTATATTCGAAGACAACTCATCAACGATATGGATTGGTACAAGAGGGAATGGTATAAGCAAATACAATCCGTCTACTATCAAGTTCAATACTCTTAGAAATATTCCTTACGATAAAAACTCTCTTACAAGTAATTCAATAAGAACAATTTTTGAAGATTCTCAGAAAAATATCTGGATAGGGACTAATGACGGTGGATTGAATTATTATAATCCGGCAAACAATACATTTAAATCTTTTACTTCACAACCGGGAAGAAATGTTGTAAAAGGATATGAACGGATAACAAGTATAATAGAAGACTCTCCGGGTATCCTATGGCTGGGTACTGATGATGGGCTTGTAAAATTTAACTCAAATTCCGGAACATTTGATTTAATAAAGAATGAAATGATAACGGCAACCTCTTCAAACAGTATTATATTGTGTCTGTTAAAGGATAGAGAAGGAAATATTTGGATAGGCACGTACGGCGTTGGTCTTCAGAAATACGATCCGGCAGCAGGTACTTTTCAGGGATATAGAAACAATCCTAATGTTAAGAACTCTCTTAGCCACAATGAAGTCTGGAGTATTTGCGAAGATAATGAGGGATTTTTATGGATAGCAACAGGCGACGGTTTAAATAAGTTTGATAAAAAAACAGGACAGTTTACCGTTTACAAACATTCATTAAATGATAATAACTCATTAAGTGACAACTTTATTAATTATGTTACTATGGGTTTTTCAGGTAACATACTGGTAGGCACAAATACAGGTTTAAATCTTTTAGAAAGAAGCTCCGGCAATGTTAAAAGATTTGATAATGTGTATGAATTATCCGTTGAGGCAATTTATGGAATTCTGCAGGATAACAAGAGTAATATCTGGGTCAGCACAACTAAAGGACTTATAAAGTTTAATCCTCAGAATAATGACTATAAAACATTCAATGTACTTGATGGATTACAGTCAAATGTATTCACACAAAACGCATGTTATAAAGCTTCAGACGGAAGATTATTCTTCGGAGGAATTAACGGGCTTAATTATTTTTATCCGGATTCGATTCCTGAAAATAAACATGTTCCGAATGTTGTGATAACAGATTATAAACTGATTGAACAGAATATCCCGGAAGTTGATCTTGATAAATACTGGGAGATGTTTAAGTCGGAGGGAAAATTAGTTCTTCCCTATGATAGAAATTTTGTTACCTTAGATTTTGCTTCATTAGATTATGCCCGCCCTGAAAAAAATGAATTCGAGTATAAACTCGAAGGACTGGATAATAATTGGATTGATGCAGGTAACCGGCGTTACGCTACATATACAAGCTTAAATCCGGGGACATATACTTTTCGTGTAAAAGGTTCAAACAACGATGGAGTATGGAATGAAAACGGAGCGACTATAACAATACAGATAACTCCGCCATACTGGAAAACATGGTGGTTCATATCGGGAATATTGCTTCTCGTAGTTTCTTCCGGCTACACAGCATATAATTAAAGGGTAACAAGGCTTCGAAGAAAACAGACCGAACTGCTCAATTTGATTAACGAGAAAGAAATTGCAGAGGCGAAATTAAGAAAGAGTGAAGAAGAGATAAGAAAAATAAACTCATTTCTCGAGGAGAGAATTAAAGAAAGAACTGCAAAGCTTGAGAATGAAATTGTTGAAAGAAAAAGATACGAGAGAGTACAGGAAGCGATTTACCAGATAGCTGAAGCTATTCCTGTTTCTGAAGACATGACTGAATTGTTCTCAAAAATTCACGGTATCATAGGAATGCTGATGCCTGCAAAGAATTTTTATATAGCGCTATATGATAAGAAAAATGATTTCGTAACCTTTCCATATTATGTTGATGAATTTGATTATCTGCCACTGCCAAGGCGCGCAAAGAAAGGAATAACTGAGTATGTGATACGTAATGGCAAAGCTTTGCTTTCTACGAGAAGTGTTTCAGAACAACTAATAAGAGAAGGTGAGATTGAACAAACCGGCAGACCTGCTCCGCTTTGGATGGGTGTTCCGCTGAAAATAAAAGGTGAGACTATTGGTGTAATGGCAATACAGGATTACCATAGGGAAGATACTTACGGCGAAAATGAAATGCAGATACTTACGTTCGTATCCGAACAGATATCAGTTGCTGTAGAAAGGAAAACGCGTGAAGAAAATGACAAGAAAAATCTTGATGTAATATTACAGCATAGAAACGTTCTGCTTGTTCTTTCACAGGTGGATAAGTCAGATTTCAATCAATCACTTGAAAAGATTTTAACAGCAACGTCGCAAACACTTAATATTGACAGAGTAAGTTTCTGGATACTTGATAAGGAAGAGAAAAAGCTAAAGTGCAAAAAGATGTACATTAAGAAATCGAACTCATTTGATAAAGCATCAGAGACAACTATTTTGCCTGCAACATTTCCCGGAATTGCCGGAAACTACGATGATTATTACTACGCTTTAAAAAGTAACAAGAAACTGCAGTCAAATGATGCCCAGAGTGATGAAAGTACAGGTATTGTAGATAACTACCTGAAGCCCCTTGGCATAAAATATATAATGGATATTCCTGTATGGCTTCGCGGAGATATTTACGGAATAATATGTCTGGAAGAAACAATACAGATCAAAGAACTTTCAGTAGCCGAAGAAGATTTTATTGCATCTATTTCCACTATGCTTACACTCAGCCTTGAAGCATCTTTTAGAAAAAAAGCAGAGGAAAGCCTAAGCGCGAGTGAAGAGCAATACAAGCTTCTTGTCGAAAATGCCAGCGAAGCAATTCTTGTATTGCAGGATGGATTAATAAAATATTCCAATCCTAAAACATTTGATTTACTTGGCTATGATGCTGCAGAATTACACTATGCAAAGTTCTTAAATTTTATACATGAAGACGACAGAGAACTTGCATTAATAAATCATATGAAAAAACTAAAAGGAGAACATGACCCCACGGTTTACACATATGGAATTATTACTAAGCGCGGACTTATAAGATACTTCTCTGTCAATTCTGTACTCATTAATTGGGGCGGAGATAGAGCTGTACTTGCATTCTTATCTGACGTTACTGAACGTAAAAGAGCTGAACGCGAAATACAGTTGTCATTCGAAAAACAAAAAGAGCTCTCTGAACTTCGTTCGAAGTTTGTTACAATGGCATCGCACGAATTCAAAACTCCTTTAACAGCTATCCTGGGCTCAGCCGAAATCCTTGAAAAATACGGTGAAGGTTTAGCCGCTGATAAACGCCAAAGAAATATTTTCAGAATACAGGAAAGCGTGAAGCGAATGAATCAGATGCTCAATGATATAATTATCATGGGTAAATCCGATACAGGCAAGCTTGAATTAAAAGCTGCGCCGATAGATTTGAATCTCTTCCTTCAAAATCTTATTGATGATTTGCTTCAGAGAGAAGCAAAAAAATCACATCCTAAACTCAATGTGGATATACAAGGCTTGCCGGTAGATGCAAACGTAGATGCAGAAATTATCCGGCAGGGTATCGAAAATATATTATCAAATGCGCTTAAGTTCTCGGAACCGAACACGGAAGTTTCATTCAAAGCATATATGGATAAGTCCAACATAGTTATTAAAGTCCGCGACGAAGGTATCGGTATCCCTGATAACGATAAGCAAAGGCTGATGGAGCCTTTCTTCAAAGGAAGCAATGTAGGTAATCTTTCTGGTACAGGGCTGGGGCTCACTATAGTTAAGCGCGCAATAGAAATGCATCAGGGCAAAATCGAAATTCACTCGCAGGAAAATAAAGGAACAGAAGTAACTATGACTATTCCTTACCGCATTAACTAGGCTTTAAAATTCTTTCACATCTAATAGCTCAATAATTTTTGTAACATCTTCAATTGTGTGCATAGGGAAGTTAGCAATTCTTATGTGATTGGCGGCAAACTTTCCGTAACCTGAACTAACCAAAAATCCGTTATCCGCTAAATATCTTTTTACTGCACTTTGTTTATCGAAACAATCTACTACTATTATAGTTTTAGAACGGTCGAACGGATCTTCAACAAACAGTTTCATATCTTTTCTGGTAAAGAAATAATCGTAAAACAATCGGGCTTTTTCTTCTGTTTCAAATCTAATCTTATCAATACCAATGTTGTTCAGATAATTTGCAATTTTACCCAGCATATAAATTCCCAGCATGTTTGGGGTAACAGTTGTTTGATTTTTTTTATAGTTGCCTGCGGCATCAATAAAATTATTGTATGAGCCGATATTATAGTTTAACTCGTTCATTGAAATTGTTTTATTGATACACGATTCTCTTAAGATTGTAACTCCAAGTCCGGCCGGCAGCCCGAATCCTTTCTGTACAGAGAAAAATGCAACATCAACTTTTTCAAAATCAATCTTCTGGTAAGGCGCTGAGGTCACAACATCTATAGCAATCAGTTTGCCCGGATATTTATCTTTAAGTTCGCTTATCTTTTTCATAGGCACTGCAACACCCGTACTCGTTTCATTTTGTGTAATGCAGATAAGCTCTGTCTTTTCAGGAATATTTACTTCATCAAAATTGAACCCTTTTCCATAATCAACCTGATGTATCAGCGGATTTTTTTTAAGTTCTTTAGCAGTCTTATAAAATCTTTCTGAGAAAGAACCGTTTACAAAATGGAAGGAACAGTCTTCAACTAAGTTTTCCAAAATTCTTTCCATGCATTCCGTTCCGGCGCTCGAAAAGAAAATCATAAAGTCATCCGGTATACCCATCAGTTTTTTCAGTTCGTCAACTGTATATTTCACAATTATTTCGAAGTCTTTGCTTCGGTGTGAAATTGAGGGAAGTTTTTTATCTAGTGCTTCAAGCATGTATTCCCGTACTACCGGGTATAATTCCGTAGGTCCGCATGTAAAATATTTTTTGTTTGTTGATGGGGGTGCATTCATTAATATAATACTCTGAATTTAATTGTATGTTTAATATTCTTTAAATCGTTTATCAGTTCGGGATTGTATTTTTTTGATATATCGGTTATCACGTAACCTATCTTTTCGTTGGTTTTTAAATACTGACCAATGATGTTTATATTTCTTTTGCTGAATACAGTATTTATCTGCGCAAGTATTCCGGGTACGTTCTCGTGAATATGTATCAGCCTGTGAGCATTTTCAAAAGAGGGAAGTTTTATCTCAGGAAAGTTAACACTGAAAACTGAGTTACCGTTATTTATAAAATCAATAATCTTTGTTGGCACAAATTCAGCAATATTTTCTTGCGCCTCTTCAGTGCTGCCTGCAATGTGAGGAGTTAAAATTACATTGGGAAGATTCTGCAGTTCGCAGTAAAATTTTTCATCGTTAGATTCCGGCTCCTGTGGAAAAACATCTATACCGCATCCGCGTATTTTTTCACTTCTGATGTTTTTAATAAGCGCATCAAGATTCACAACATGACCTCTGCTGAGATTTAAAAATATCACGCCTTTCTTCATCTGCTTAAACTCTTTTTCATCTATGAAGTTTGTATTGTGTTTGCTGCCATCAATATGAAGTGTGATTACATCTGAGATTTTCAACAAGTCTTTTAACGATTGACATTTCTTTGCATTGCCTAATGATAGCTTATCTGAGTTATCATAAAAATAAACATCCATTCCCAGATCTTCAGCAAGTATTGATAGCTGTGAACCGATTTTACCGTAACCTATAATTCCTAATTTTTTCCCTCTGACTTCATTACTGAAGTTTGCGCTTTTATCCCATGTACCCTGATGTAAAGAATTACTTTTAGGAAATATATTTCGCATCAATATAATTATTTCCGCAAGAGCGAGTTCAACAACGCTTCTCGTATTGCTGAACGGAGCGTTGAATGCTGCAACACCTTTTATCAATGCTTCGTCTAAATCGATTTGATTTGTACCAATACAATATGCTCCGATGCTTACTAATCTTTTTGCATTATCCAGAACTTTTTTTGTTATCTGTGTTTTAGAACGGATTCCTAAAATGGAAACATCTTTTATCTTTTCTGCGAGTTCATTTTCAGAAAGGCTTTTTTTAATTTGCTCGACCTGATAGCCTTCATTTCTGGAAATCTTAACTGCATTGCTGTGAATGTTTTCAAGAAGTAAAACTTTTATTCTGTTTTTTGGATACGATATTGCCATTGGTAATTTATTTAAAAATAAAAATTCATCCAGTGAAGGAGTTATATGGTCTGCGTTTTTTGTAACTGAATCCCGTGAAATATTTTCTGTATATGCGAAAAATTTATCTGCGAGTCCTGCTTTCTTTAATTCGAAATCAGTATACCCGTCTCCGATTACAAAAACATTTCCGTTTACGTTTATCTTCTTTAACTGATTAATTTTTCCTTTATCTTTTGAAAGAATATTTTTCTCATCAAATCCTATTATGTCACATTTTGCATTGAACCTGAATTCATTAGCATAAACATTCTCTTCTTTTATTCCGTAGCTTTTCACAACAGGAATTATAAATTCTTTAAAGCCGCCGGAGATAATATAAATTTTATCGGAATTCTTCTTAAAGAATTCTTTATTACGTTTTACCGAGACTGAAATACTTTTCTTTAATATCTGAACAAGCTTTTCAAGATGACTTCTGTTTGCGCCGAGCAGCTTTACTCTCTGCTTTAATGCATCCGAAAAATTCAGCTTGCCTTCCATTGCTTCAGACGTAATGGAAGTAATCTCCTTCAAAATTTTATTTTTATCATCGCGCCCTTCCAGTGAAATTGAAGCAAGCACTTCAAGCGCTTCTGAATTCGTAAACGTGCTGTCGAAATCGAAAAAATAATAAGTATCCATTGATTATATAAGATGCCAAAATCAAATCTAAAAGTAAAATTCAAAATTAATTACTTGAAATTATACCATATATTACCCTCTAAAAAGTGATTTGAATTTGATAAATTACAACTTTCACTTATTAAATAAATCCTATTGGCAAAATCTACCCCTTCATTCGGCGGACCTATTTTAATTATCGGCGGTGCCGAAGATAAATTCAACGAGCGTCACATCATAAGAAAATTCGTATCTCTATCCGGAGATAAAAAAGCAAATATACTTATCATTCCAATAGCATCTGACTTTGC
>JBHEKU010000144.1:0-24249 GCA_041859205.1 Ignavibacteria bacterium
GAAAACTACAAATGCAGGTGAAAACTGGTTAACATTAAATTCAGGTACAGATAAAAATTTAACAAGTATACGATTTGTTAATGAACAAACAGGATATTTTACAGGATGGTATAAAACGCTTTTAAAGACTACAGATGCCGGTCTTACATTCAGCAATACGTTCGGAAGCGCTTATTATATGTGGCAGAAAACTTTTATACTAAATAATTATATTTTCTTAATGGGAAATGACGGTGCACTGTTTCGCTCTACAAATTCCGGAAGCACTTGGGATTCATTATATACAGGAATGCCTAACTCTTTATCTTCAGCACAATTTTTTGAAAATGGAAAAGGATTTATCTTTGGATGCTGCGGAGCTTTTTTTAGAACTTCTAATTTTGGAAATCACTGGGAGCATGATACGGTGTATCTTACAAAAGGATGGGCATTAGAGGATTGTTACTTTTCTAATGATGTTAGCGGATGGTCAGTTGGTGAGTATGGCAGTATAGTAAGAACAACAGACGGAGGAAATTCATGGGAAACACTCCCTTTTAATAACAATTCTATTACTTTCAAATCCGTAAAGTTTGTTAATAATCAGACCGGCTGGATAGTCGGTTCAGATGGCACCATTTTAAAAACAACAAATGGCGGCGGAAAGGGAATTCCTATAGGAATTGAAACGCAACTGGCAAATGTTCCGTCAGAGTTTTTATTACAGCAAAATTTTCCTAATCCGTTTAATCCTTCAACTAATATAAAATTTATATTAAATAAATCTTCTAATGTTAAACTTTCAGTTTACAATATAAACGGCAAACTTGAAAATACATTAACCGAAGATTTTTACAGGGAAGGTGAATATCAAATTACATGGAAAGCCGTCAATCAGCCTTCCGGAATTTATTATTGTAAAATTGAAACCAATAACGGAAGTCAGGTTGTAAAGATGTCATTAATAAAATAATCATAATTTTTTAAGAAGAGAATAATTTGAGTTTATCAGATACATCCATAAAGAGACCTGTGTTTGCAATGGTAATAAGTATAGTGCTTGTTATCTTCGGATTCGTAGGTTTTCGTTCATTGCAGATAAGAGAATATCCTAGTATTGACCCTCCAATTGTAACCGTAACTTCGAGCTATCCCGGTGCAAACTCAGATGTTATTGAAACACAGATTACTGAACCATTAGAACAAAATTTAAATGGTATTGAGGGGATAAGGACTCTTACTTCTACATCACGTGAAGGTGTAAGCTCTATTACTATTGAGTTCAATCTTGAAAGAGACCTTGAATCAGCGGCTAATGATGTTAGAGACAGAGTAAGCCGTGCATTAAGAAGCTTACCAAGAGATATGGATAACCCTGTTGTTGAAAAAGCAGATGCCGATGCCACACCGATTATACTTTTAACAGTTTATAGTAATTCAAGGGATATACTTGATGTAAGTAAATTTGCCTCCAATGTTATAGCGGAAAGGATGCAGACTATTAACGGCGTAGGCTCTGTAAGAATATTCGGTGAAAGAAAATTAGCGGTAAGATTACGTCTGGACCCTCACAAAATGGCCGCCTATAAAATCACGCCGTTAGATGTGCAGGCAGTTTTAAATGCACAAAATGTTGAACTTCCCTCAGGTAAAATAGAAGGCTGGGCAACGGAAATTACAATAAGAACATTTGGAAGATTATACGACTTAAACCAGTTCAATAATCTCACGATTAAAGAAGATAAAGGCAGAATAATTAAGTTCAGTGATATTGGTTTTGCAGAGTACGGCGCCGAGAACGAAAGAACTTCCTTTAAAAGAAGCGGAATGCCGGGCGTTGGCGTTGCTGTACTTCCTCAAGCCGGAGCAAACGTAATTGAAATTTCAAATGAATTCAGAAAAAGACTTGAGCAGTTAAAAACAGAAGTTCCGCCGGATATAGTTTTAGATTTAGGATTTGACTTCTCAACTTTTGTTAGAAGCACACTAAGTGAAGTAGAAGAAACAATTTTTATTGCTTTCGGTCTTGTTGTATTTATTATATTTTTATTTCTTCGGGACTGGCGTTCAACATTTATTCCTGTTATCGCAATTCCGGTTTCAATCATTGCAACGTTCTTTGTGATGTACCTTCTGAATTTTTCAATCAATGTTTTATCTTTAGTAGGTATAATTCTGGCAATTGGTCTTGTATGCGATGATGCTATTGTAGTGCTGGAAAATATATACGCTAAGATAGAAGAAGGGATGACTCCACGTCAGGCTGCATTTAAGGGCGCTAAGGAAATTTACTTTGCTGTTATTTCCACAACAATTACTTTAGCTGCAGTATTCTTACCTATATTATTTATACAGGGACAGACAGGAAGATTATTCCGGGAGTTCGGAGTAGTTATCGCTGTATCAGTTTTAATTTCTGCATTTGTTGCTTTAAGCTTAAGCCCGATGTTGAGCGCATACATTTTAAAAAGACACGATGCCGAAAATAAATTTTATAAGATGACTGAGCCGTTCTTTGTCTGGCTCAACAAAACTTACAATAAATCGCTTGAAGCATTTATGCGTGTACGATGGGTAAGCTTTATACTTGTAATCGCATCTGTAGCTATAATATTTCTCGTTGGCGGACAGATAAAGTCAGAACTTGCACCGCTTGAAGACCGTTCAAATATCAGAATTTCTGCTCTTGCACCTGAAGGCGCTTCTTTTGAGTTCACATCTAAGTATATGGATGAAATGACTCAATATATTATAGATTCAATTCCTGAAGTTTCTGCTCCTATAACTCTGGTTGCAATCGGTGGAGGTGGCGGAGCAACAAACAGCGGAACCTTAAATTTATACCTTAAAGATCCGAAAGAACGAAAAAGAACTCAAAAAGAAGTATTTTCCCAGCTCTCAAAAGAGTTAAATAATTTTTATGGAGTAAGAGCATTGCCTTCCCAGCCGCCAACTATAGGAAGCAGACAAGGCGGGCAGCCGATTCAGTTTGTAATCATGTCGAGTAATTTCGACAGCCTTACTACTATGCTGCCAAAATTTTTAGAGGAAGCAAAAAAAAGTCCTATACTTCAATTTGTCGATGCAAACTTAAAAGTAAACAAACCTGAACTTGCGCTAACAATAGATAGAGACAGAGCAGATGCTCTCGGCGTTTCAATTCAGGATGTTGCCCAGGTTTTGCAAACAGCGCTTGCAGGTGTACGGTATGGGTATTTTATTCAGGATGAAAAACAATACCAAATTATCGGTCAGTTAGAAAGAGAGTATAGAGATAAGCCGACTGACTTAGATAACGTCTATGTAAAAAATAAACGCGGAGAGTTAATTCAATTAAGCAGTTTGGTCACTTTAAAAGAACAAGCTACTTCTCCATCGCGATTCAGATTCAACAGGTTTTCATCAGCAACTATTTCGGCAGCTCCAGTTCCGCCAAATACAATGGGGGACGGAATTAAAGCAATGGAAGATGTAGCTAAAAAAGTCTTGAATGATAATTACACAACAGCCTTAACCGGGGAATCCCGAGACTTCGTAGAAAGCTCTTCAAGCCTGCTGTTCACTTTTGTATTTGCTATCGTTATTATCTTTCTGGTTCTTGCAGCACAGTTTGAAAGCTTCATTGACCCATTTATTATTTTACTGACAGTCCCACTCGCAATTACTGGAGCTATTTTAAGCCTATGGCTGACAAATCAGACGATGAATATTTTCAGCCAGATAGGTATCATTATGCTTGTTGGACTTGTAACTAAGAATGCTATTTTGATTGTAGAGTTTGCTAATCAACGAAAACAGGATGGACGAACAAAACTAGAGGCTGTTATTGAATCTGCAGAAGCAAGGTTCAGACCAATCATTATGACTACACTTGCAACAACTTTAGGCATTCTTCCAATAGCTTTAGGCTTCGGCGCAGGCAGCCGTGTCTCTCTGGGGATATCAGTTGTCGGAGGATTATTATTCTCGACTTTCTTAACGCTCTTTATCGTGCCTGCAATTTATTCTTACATCGCGAAATCAAAGCCAAATGTAATTGAGGATGAAGAACCGGATGCTATTGAAAAATCTCACAGTGAAGTTATAGCACCTACATTATAAATTACAAGATAGTTCTTATTATAAAATATTATCTTCTTAAACAGATTTAAATAAAAAGCCCTGAAGGAAACTCCCTCAGGGCTTTTGGTTTTGTTATACCCCAAACTTCCTCCTGAAAAGGCAGAAAGAGGATTGGAGGAATAAGCTTTTAACTTTTATTTACTTCACAAGCATAAATTTCTTCACTGCATTAAAATCCCCTGCCTTTATTTTATAAAAATAAATTCCGCTTGAAAGTTTTGATGCGTCAAATTTAATCGCGTAGAATCCTGCGTCCTGAGCCTGATTTACTAAGTTTGCAACTTCCCTTCCCATCATATCATAAATTTTTAAACTAACAAAATTTGAATTTGGTATTTCATAGTTAATGGTTGTTGAGGGATTAAATGGATTAGGGAAATTTTGACTTAATGAGTATTTTGTTGGAACACCTATTATAACTTCATTCGCAAGTTCATAATATTTATAGTTGCCGTTGAAGTCTATCTGTTTCAGTCTGTAATTATATTTTCCCGATGAAAGATTTTTATCTGAGTACGAGTAACTGTTTGAAGTATTTATTGTCCCGTGTCCAATAACATTACCAATCTTTGTCCAACCGCTTGTAAAATTTTTTCTTTCAACATCATAACCTGAATTATTCAGTTCGGAAATAGTACTCCAGCTAAGCATTACATTCTGTCCGCTAATTGTTGATGTAAACGATTCAAGTTCAACAGGAAGTAAATTATCTACATTCCCCGCAACTGCAAAATCCGAGAAAGTTGTAAATCCTATTCCACCAAAAGTAGGAATTGCCGATGGGCTTGTTGTAGTTACATGGTTAGCAAAGTTCCATGCCCAGGGCTGTGTATTATCGGTTCTTTTTACAATGCCTGTATATTGATAGCTTGTAGTGCTTACATTCATACTATTTGCAATAAGCCCGATGCTGTAAGTACCTGAATTTGTTTCAAGTCCGTCTGCTGCAGTGATGCTCCAGTATTGAGGAGTAAGATTAATAAAGTTGACATGTAATTCAGGTGCAGGAATATAATTCCCGTCGCCCTGATCAGGCAGTATGCCTGAACCGGATGTATGATAAACTGCAGTCAACGTTCCGCCTGTTAATGGGGCTGAAGTAAAACTTATTTTAGCTTCAACATATGCAGCTGAACCATTATCCAAAGGAAAAATAACGTTGTTTACTGTAGCAGCTGCAAACCATCTTTTAATCGTTCCATTAATTGAGCCTCCTGTTCTTTGAATATTGCCAACGTTTAATGTCGATGTACCTATAGTTAAAGTATTAGCTCCTGTGTTTAAAAGACCGTTGGATAAAAAAAGAGTATCTGAAATTGTGACATTGCCGCTTAATGATACATTACTTCCGGAAACAACTAAACGGCTGTATGTTCCGGCAGGAATAGATTGTGAAGAGCCAGTAAATTCATATATGCCCGTAAAAGTATTTGAGTTATATCCCGTTATCTGTGTAGTAATATCTCCTGCTAATCTTATTTTTCCTGAACCTGCTAAAACAGATGTTCCTCCCGAGCCCGTCATATTAAAATTTGCAATATCAACTATTGCGCCGGGACCAACAGTAGTTGTACCTGTATTTGAAGTTGACTGTGATAGAGTTACAACACCACCCGTATTTGAAAAAGTTAATTCACCTGCAATTGCTGCCGGTAAAGATGTTCCTGTTATCTGTGCAATTGCTCCGTTAAATATATACCCCGCTCCGCTTGTAAAAGTTTTCGTGCCCAAGACTGCAATACTGCCGTCTATCCCAGTAGCGTTACTGCTTTTTAATGTGCCTGATACAGATAATGTAAAAGCTCCTGCTCCGGAGATTATTTTTGTTTCGCAAACAAGAACTCCGGTTACTGTCATAGAGCGTGAAGCTGCTATAGGAAAATCATTGTTTAAGGTAAGCATTGAAGCCGGATTAACAATTGTGTTGATATAAGTATTAGTAAAAGTTCCTCCCGAGCTCCATGTCGTAGTATCAATAAATCTTAATGAACCTTCCGTGCCTGACGTACTTCCTGTTTGAGTAAGTGTTCCTGTAGTTAAACTGAGATTCCCGCCGACCTCAAATATGTTAGCACCTGTAACTGCGTTAGCGTCTTTAAAATCAATCGTGCCGCCATTTATTAAAACATTTCCTGTTACTGAAAATTTAGCACTATTACTTTGTAATGTCGAGGTTCCAATTTTCAAGGCGCCGCCATTAACTGTAACATTTCCCGCAACATTAATTGTTGAAGCTGAACTGCCGCTAACTAATCCAAGAGTACCGGCATCCATTTTCAGATTTCCTGATATATTTAATGTAGCTGCGGTGTTCGCAAAAAGTCTTAATGAACCTGTGCCTGTAGTTGTAATCGTTAAATCCCCTTTAATAGTCCTGAGTGTTGAATTTGCGGTAGGAGTACCTGTCTGACTAGGACAGTTCCATATAATATTTCCGAATGTTTGATTTCCCCATGCCATATTGCCTGTAAAAGTAGTATAACCAACAATTTCAAGTGTTGAAGCAGGGTCCCATGTTAATACGGGAATAGTTCCTGCTGTTGTTGTTGGAGCAAACTGCATTTTCCCTGTAGCTGTGCAAGTACCTGTAGCTCCGCTGCCATATGAAGTACTTCCTGAGTTTCTGTACAAACCATTTATAATAAAATCAAATCCTGATTGCCCGTTGTTGACTCCTACAGTTGCAGTGGCATTAAGTACTCCGCCTTTTGCAATAGTTAATCCTGTTGTGAAAAGAGATGTAGAGCAGATAAGTGTGGCTCCGCTATCAACCTGGCATAAACCTGTTCCGGAAATTGTCCAAGCGCCTAAGGTAAGAGTCATCGTATGCCCTGCCTGTATTTCAAAAATATCATTAACACCGGAAGTAAAATTAGGCGGAATTGTTCCACCGCCACCGGGAATAGTATTCCAGTTGAGAGTATCTCTAGGATTTAAATTTCCTTGGGAATAATATGTTGTGCCGAAAGACACCTGCGTGAGGAAAAATAAAAAACAAATTGTATAGAGTATTTTTTTCATAAATAAATTTTAAGTAATGCTATAATAAAAATAAATCATCGGAATAACACTTTCAGTTAAAAGCCATTATTAATGGTTTTAAAATGCATGGAAATGAGATTTGGAGTCCGGATATTGTGATTTGTAGATTTGGAGATTTGGAGATTTGAAAGGATATTCTCTTTCTTAACAAAGATAAATGAACTTAACAATTAAATATTAAGCACTTACCATGCCGTATTATAATAATATAGATTGATATGTATGGGTATATTATAAGCTACGGTTTATTAGTACAACTAAGATTTCTCTAAGAAGTTCAGTTTAACAAAACCCAAAGCAAAAATCCTATTGAGATTAAGTTTTCATCGCAGATCGAGCTGAATAAAAATTAAAAGAATATAAATTATGGGTATAACTTTTTTATGATAATTTCTATTCCACGGGTAATTTGAATTATGGCAAAAAATGACAGTGAAAAAATTAAAGTGAAAAGATAAAGAAAAAGTAATGGTCTCATGTTTTTTTCATTAGAAGAATTTTTTAATTATTTACTAATTAATACTTGAATTCATTTATAAGGAATCTGTACCAAAATACTATTTTGATTTGATAATATCAAAAAGATATTACAATAAAATCCTGCTGTATTTGCAAAATTTATCTATCCATAGCAATAATAAACAATGATTTATAACTCTTAAAAATCCCCTTGGAATCTGCAAAAATTATTGTTTTTTGAATTGTGTAGTATACAGAACTGAATTTTAGTGGCTTGAAGGTTCCAGAAATCTAAGACTATTTGTTAATAATCTTACTCGAAGGCAGTATTGTATGTCATTATGAAGAGTACTTAAAAAAGTATCGGCTACAAATTGGTATTAAGTCAGTTAATGCAATCCCAAGCATTATGTGGGGGAAATTGTGATTGAGGAATAGTATAAAACAACTCGTAGTATCATCATAAAAATCTTACAAATAAAATGGTTGATTTTTACTTCAGCAATAAAAGCTTTTTGACTGCGGAAAAATCTCCTGCCTGAATTTTATAAAAATAAATTCCGCCGGGTAATTTAGATGCATTAAAGTTAATATTATAAAAACCCGGTTGCTGAAATTGATTGATTAAAATTGCAACTTCCCTTCCCATCATATCATAAATCTTCAGACTTACAAAATTTGAATTTGGTATTTCATAATTTATAGTTGTTGAAGGATTAAATGGATTAGGAAAATTTTGACACAAAGAGTATTCAGTAGGAATTCCTATAATTACCTCATTTGCTAAACCATAATATTTAAAGTTACCGTTGAAATCTATTTGCTTTAATCTGTAATGGTATTTTCCTGACTGTAAATTTCTATCTTCATATAAATAAGTACTGATAGAATTCACATTGCCTTTTCCCTGAACACTCCCAATTTTACTCCAGCTTTCAACGGAGGTTTTTCTTTCTATATCAAATCCTGCATTATTGTTTTCAAAAGAAGTTGACCAGCTCAATGTGACATTTGCCTGGTTTACATATGAAGAAAAAGAAATTAGCTCAACAGGAAGAAGGCTGTTATCTATATTTCCTGCAATTCCAAAATCGGAAAAAGATGTTCCTCCTCTATAATGAAGGGTAGGATTGATATTGTTTCCTGTAGTAGGTGAGTGGTTTGAACCGCTCCAAGTCCAGGGGTTATCCTGGTCAGTTCTTTTAATCACTGAAATATATCTATAATTACCAACTGAATTTAATCCGACATTTAAACCATCTCCAATCAAATCCAGATTATAAACTCCTCCTGTAAGTCCGTCACCCGCGTCTAAAGACCAATATATTGGTGCGATATTTATTAGATTTACACCCATAACAGCTGTAGCATCGAAATATCTGTCAACTCCGTTGGGTCCGATAGGAAGAACTCCTGCACCGGAAGAATGAAATGCTGCAGTCAATGTTCCACCCGCAGGCGCTGATGAGAAACTAATACTGACTTCGGAAGATGTACCTGAACCGTTATCCAACGGAAATATTACATTTGAAACAACAGAAGGAGCAAACCATCTTTTTAATTTTCCTCTGATAGAACCTCCTTGCCTCGAAATATTTCCCAACGAAGATGAAGATGTTCCTATTTCCAACGTGTTGTTTCCCATATTAAGAAATCCTGCGTTTTCACCAAGTGTGAGTGTTCCATTAATTTTGATATCTCCATCTGCCGTAATAATCTGATTATTATCAATCTGAAGATTATGCAGTTCACTTAAACTTGCCGGAATATGAATATTGGAGGCACTGCCGGTTATAATTAAATTCGAATTTGAAGTGCCGATAAGATTAGCCAGCGTTCCTGTAAATGGATTTCGAATAGTAAGAGACGCAGAACCCATATTTACCGTTCCGTTTAAAGTCATAACCCCGGTAACTATAACCTCTCCTTCCAAATTAATTCCTTCTGCATTCACTGCCTGTAAATTTGAATATGTACCTGAAGGAATTGTTTGAGCTGACGAGCCGACAAAACTGTATGTGCCTCCATCTGCACCTATAAAAGAATTATTAGTGAAACCTGAAATTTGTGAGTTCATTTCACCTCTGAAACTTATCACGCCATTACCGGAAAGTGTACTATTATTAATTCCTCGTAAAATAGAATTAGAAAGTTTTATAAATCCTGAAATATTAGCCGTACCATTATTTATAGTAATGTCTCCCTGTATCAATACACCGGCTGATTGAAAATTAGTTACCGTTAAATTATGCAGCTCCGCTACTGTTAAGGGAATTACTATTCCGTTTCCAGTACCGCCAATACTAAGATTTGATAAAGTAGAAGTTGATAAGTTAGTTCGTGTTCCCTGTATTGCTCTTACTATTGATAAAGTATTTGCTCCGACTGAAAAAACTCCATCTGTCAATGTTAACGTACCGGAAATATGTGTCGAAGAAGATAAGGAAACCCCACTAGAATTATTTATTGTAAGATTATTTACGCTATCCGGCAAGGCACTCCCTGTAAATTGAATATCTGTTCCGTTATAGATATAATTTCCATATTTACTGAAATTTCTTGAGGCAGTCTGAACATTTCCGGAAAAACCGGAAGCAACAATTCCGCTTGGTGAACCAATTTCTAAAGTACCCGCAGAATCTAAAAAAAATGCAGATGAACCTGTTTCTACTACTGAATTATTGCCAAAAGATAAGGACCCACCGCTGCGGACTCTCCAGGTATTGCCATTTCCCATTAAAACATCACTTGTTAATATAGCTGAAGCTCCGTTATTAATAGTAAAGCTCTTTTGTTGAATTAGATCTCCCGTTAAGCCCGAAGTAATTCCTATATAAAAAGAGTTTTCATCGATTAAAGTTTTTGAACCGGCATTTGTAACAAGTGACGAGGCGTATACGGTAAGATTATCAATACTGAATGTTCCGCTTTCAGAAAAAGAATTTCTGCCTGCTCTATCAGAAGCATTACCCGAATAAGCATAAATTCTTATTGTAACAGCTGCTGAGTTATCAGCACCGGAAGGCAAAGAGAATTGACCGGAATTTATGAATAAGGCGTTTCCGGTTAAGACAGATGAAGTTGAAGCAGTGTTATATACAACTCCGTTTGAGCTCCATAAAACTCCTACTCTTGCCGGACCATTTGATGAAGCTATATTGTCGAATGATATTGATATGCCGCTAAAGCCTGAAGTATTAACCGTAAACTGATAGTAATTTCCTGCTCCAAGGCCGGGATCAGAATCTGAAACAAACCAGCCGCCATCTGCTGTTGTAAGACCTTGTCCGGCGACGATACCTCCGTTATATAATCCTGCTCCTGATGTACCGAGAATAGTAAGCTGTGAGCCCGCACCTCCGATTTTTGATAGAGCGCCGCTGCCGGAGTTTATATTCAACTCTACAATGTTTTCAAAAGAAATGCGTGATGCATTGTTTTCAAAATCATAGTAAAGAATCGGTATTTGAGTAAACGCCGCCGTGTTTATAATAAAACACGCGGTAAAAATCGCAAGCGATATTACTTTTTTCAATAGGGGGAATTTTTAAATTAATAGAGTTACCTGTTCATTTAAAAACTTTGATAAATTAACTTCAATATGGAATGGGAATATATGATCTGCAAGGCTTTGCAAATGTAATAGAGAAGATACGCCAATCCTGTAAATAACTACACAATTTAACAAAATAGTAAATAAAAATCGACAGTCAAAATTAAAACCATAGCTCTTTTTTCTTCGTATCTTTATTACAGAATTATTTCTTACATTATTTTGTTATAAATTGAAACCAATTAAGAATGAAAAACCACATGAAGTACAAAAGTGTTTTCAAATTCAGTTTTTTGATAATGCTTTTTTTTAGTTTTTACTTTACAGCCTGCTCACAAATAAAAACATTTGGAGGCAGCACAGATATTCCAATAGAAAAATCAAATCTATCAAATAAGGGAGATAAAAATAAAATGTCAGGTGATACATCAAAATTCAAAAAAGCAATTTTTGCATCCGGATGTTTTTGGGGAACAGAATACTATCTTGCAAAAGCAAAAGGAGTAGTCTCGACTGAGGTCGGATTCATAGGCGGCACAAAAGATAATCCTACCTATAAAGAAGTATGCACAGGGAAAACCGGTCATGCTGAAGCAACACTTGTTGTTTATGACCCGGAACAAACCACATACGAAGAGCTGGCAAAATTGTACTTCGAAACGCATGACCCTACACAGGTGGACAGACAAGGACCTGATATAGGCACTCAATACAGAAGCGAAATTTTTTATCTGGATAATGAACAAAAGGAAACTGCGGAAAAACTCATTAGTGTTTTAAAGGGAAAAGGATATGATGTAGTTACGAAAGTAACACCTGCTTCCACGTTCTGGAAAGCCGAAGAGTATCATCAGGACTATTACGAAAAAAATAACGGAAGCCCTTACTGCCACGTTTATAAAAAGAAGTTTGATTGATAGTATCATTTTCCGCCCCCGCAGCAAGTGCGGGATAAACTCCGGCGGGAATCAACTTTGATAAATTGAGCTTATACTCTTTTTATCTGCAATACTCCCCTGAGAACGCTTCTAGTTTTCAGGGGTTTTTTTATTTCCGTTTTTTTTGAAACATCAGGTAAACACTCCACACTACAAAAAGCACAGAGAATACAAGTGCTGCAATTGCAGTTGTTTCACTGTCATTTCTCCTCTGAATATAAATTGCGAAATCAGCCCATGCAATTACAAGTGCATAAAAGAAATCATAATAGAAAAAGCTGATTGCAAAACCAAGCAGAGAAGCAGCAGTAATTAATAAAATAGTCCAGTAAACATCACCTATCATTCCTCCATGCCAATCGAGATAAACAAGCCAAAGGGAAAGACTGGCAAATGTTGCTGCTGTAAGCCATCCTGCATAAATACTGAAAGGAAAAACAATCCAAAGCCCATGCTCTCCGTTTTTGTATGATTTATGAACACGCATAAGGCATACGTAAGCAGTAAGAAATGAGAAGAAAATTACAAACATGCTTAAAGTAATCATGCTCTCGCGGAAAACAATTCCCCATACCATTCCAAGGAACATTGAAATCATGAGAGGAGGATTTATCCTATCGTAAAAAGGTTTATCTTTCTGGGAGGGAAAAAGCTGATAAATACAATAAACTAATATAGCAATATATATAATACCCCAGATGCTAAAGGCATAGCCGGCAGGAACAAAAAGGCTTCTGTATTTATCGGTAATAATCTTTAATGATGTATTGGGTACAATAATATCATAAAGAATATTGTAAAGAATGTGTATTACTACGATGAGAAGGGTTAACCATCTTGAAAAAATTTTGCTTTTCATTTTAGGATGCAGAAAATTCGCAATAGTTAACACCAATAAAAAATGCAGTTAATCCGTTCGATTTAACTGCTCAATTTTATAAATTTAATCATTTTAAAAATTAAAAATAAACACAAAAATAGTAAAGCTGATTTTAAGTTAGTGGTAGGTTCAGAATGAGTCAAACTACATGAAAAAGAATACCCGCCCGGTAATATTCCCGGGCAGGCATCTGTCATTTAAACTACCATCATTTAAGAGCGGCAGTTCATTCTAATCTTATAAATTTTATTCCCAGAATTATTAACCATACCAGCCATAGTGTGCTGCCGATAAATCCGGCAAGTTCCCAAACAGGGAAATTATTAATTACTGTTGCGAAAAGCTCTGCCTGAGCGAAGAAGTAAATCACTGATGACATAATTCCGAACCATGAAAGCCATGTGGGAAATAATTTTGTTTTATATATAACGATACAGATTATAATTGTCCATATAATTGTAAAAAGCTGTCCGATATGCTCGCCTATTAATACGCCTGCAAACTGATGAATAAGCTCGAAGGAAATCCTCACTGATTCCCTGGCAGCTTCCGAATTAGCAGCTGACATGTTTTTACCAAGCACAGGAACTACAAACACCCATCTGAGTAATCCGATCATTTGTGAAACAATGGAAATGATCCCTGATACTGTTGCAAATTTCATCCATGTTGACTTGCTCTCTAATTTCTGCCCGATATTTACATAGGCCAGCAATAAAGGCAATCCCATAATTGCAAAGGCAAACCAAGTAAATATAAGTCCGCTGCCCCCTGCATTAAATTTTGCAAGTATTGTGAAGACATCCTGACGCAGAATCTGCGGGTACTCAAAAGTTGTTGTTAAAATTGTGTAAGGGATGAAAGCTCCGAAAGCACCAAGCAATAAAAGCCAGCCGGTTAATTTGTTCTTATTCATTTTGTAAAATTTTAAAGTTTAAGTTTTTAGTTAAATTAATTTAAGTTGAATGTATAGCTTATTCCCGGCGTGGGATTTATTTTTAATGTTTGATTTGGTGAAGCCAAAGCCATTACGCCCAGCCTTACGTTAAGTCCTTTTATAATTGTGTATCTGTAGCCTATTTCCATTCCGAGCGCATTCTCGTCTTTGTAATCGTTATTGAATCCTCTTAAGTATGATGCAGAAACATAGAATGAAGAAGGCACTTCTTTTTTATCAGTAGGAAATACCCAATGAGTTACTCCAACCTTTACAAACTGTGTTGTAACGCCTTTTTCTAAAGCAGTAATATAATATCCTGCATGAACTGAAAAAGCTCCACGCTGATATTCTACACCGATTGATGGATTTCTGAATCCGTTTATGCTGATTTTATCAGATGTGTGTGAAGTTACTACTGTGTCTTTCTGAGCGAAAGCAGTTGAAAAAGAAATTGCGAAAGAGATTACTGCTAAAAGGACTACGATTAAATTTTTCATATTGGTTTTAAATGTTTAAGTTTAAACGACAATACAAAAATAAAAAATCGTACAGGGCTTTTAGCAGACATATGTCTTTAAATTTGAAGTCCGCTCAAACACTGCGTTTCATGTGTGTTTTTGGAAGTTTTCGATGAAATTAAATGGTTTTTCTTATACGACTAAGATGCCTTTCCGTCACTCCGAGGATTGAAGCTATGTATTTTAAAGGTACCTCCTGTAAAAGATGAGGTTCGTTTTCGAGAAGTTTTTGATAGCGCTGAGTAGGACTTAAAGTAATTGCATCAAGGCGCGTTTCATCTATGCAGCCTATCTGCCATTCAATTAGAGCTATGTAAAAATCTTTGAAGCCCGGGACTTCATCCTGTAGTTCTATTAACGATTTTTTATCAATAAGATAAACTTTGGATTTTTTTAACGCGCGGATATTTATGCGGGAGTTTACTTCTTTAAACAAACTTACAAGGGATACGATAAGACTGTTTGTGCTGCATGTGTAAGTTGTTTTTTCTTCACCGTCAAGAAGAAGATAATATTGGAAGAGCCCGTTTTCAACAAAGCCAAGGTGACGGCAGACCTGACCTTCCTCAATAAAATAATCTCCTTTATCATATTCTTTTAATATGAAGGCATTGGCAATTTGTTCGAGGGCATCGCCCTGAAATCCTGAGTAAGAAAAGTAAGCTTTAAGATTTTCCATTGGGGCTTAAAATATTAAGAGTTGTTGGAATTCTTTTTTAAATTTATTACTATATTTCTTTTCCATCCTGCATATTTTGTTCTTCTGATAGGCGTACCTTCAAACAATTTATTGAATTCCTCTTCTGTTAATTTTGATAATTCCTCTAATGATTTATTCAGTGTTTCCTTCTTCGGAAAAAACCTTTCGTCTTCTGTAAAAATATTTCGGGAATTATAAGGACAGACATCCTGACATGTATCGCAGCCGTAAACCCAGTTATCAAGATTTATATGTTCAGGTATTTCTCCGCGGTTCTCAATCGTGTGATACGATATACATAAATTTGCATCGAGCTTATACTCCTCGTAAATCGCTCCTGTCGGGCAGGCATTTATGCAGAGCATGCAGTTCTTGCAAAGGTCTTCTTCAATCGGTTTATTATATTCCAGTTCAATATTAATCAGTATTTCACAGAGGAAAAAAAAACTTCCTATAGCGGGATTTATAATATTCGTATGTTTCCCCATCGCGCCAATGCCGCTTCGCGCTGCCCATATCTTATCCATCATAGGACCGTCATCTACATAAGCGCGCGTTTTTATTTCAGGTGATAACAATTCTATCTCTGCACAAAGAGGTTTTAGTTTTTTCTTGATAACTTTGTGGTAGTCTTTCTCTCCCCACGCATAACGGGAAATTTTTGCGATTGACTTATCTTCAATATGCTGGTAAGGTGTATCATAAACAAAGGCGAGAGATATAATTGATTTTGCTTCGGGCACAATCAGGAATGGATTTACTCTTTTCTCAAAAGAGTTGTTCATCCAGTTCATATCGGCATTCTTTTTTTCGTCTATCCACTTTTTAAAATAGATTTCTTCCTTATCAAGAATTTCCGCTTTTGAAAATCCGCAGAGCGCAAATCCGTACTCTTTCGCTTTTTGCTTTATTAAAGATGATATGACTGATGTATTCATTTAATCCAATCTTAAAAATGAAAATCAAATAATTTTCTTTTTGGTTTCTTTACGTATATATAACCATCTTCAATTTTCAATTCATATGTTTTCAGTTTGCATCCGATTTTCGTGGGCTGCTCACCTGTTTCAAGATGAAATTTGAATCCATGTATCGGGCATGTTACGTACATCTCATCTATATATCCGTCATACATCTGAGGCACGTGATTATGCGGGCAGATATTATCCACTGCATAAACCTTATCATAAATTTTGAATACAGCTATTTCATGGTCGTCATCTAACTGAAACTGCTTTCCTTTTTTATTGGGAAGCTCCGATAGCTTGAATGTTTTTACGTATTCGTCGTTCATATTGTAGCAAAGTAAAAAATCATATCACAGATTGCACAGATTTTCTACTGATTGAATGGAGATTTTAAATTATCCGGTATAATAAATAACATAAATTTCGTATAAATTGTTAGAACAATGTTTTTAAGTATTGTCGGATTTTAAACTTTTCAGTATTGTTTTATCAATAACGGCAAAATGAATTTTCTGTTATTGACGGGTTTTTGCTGAATTTTATACCTCAAATTGTTAGAGCTATTTAACCGTATTAAGCAAACAATTTACTTCAATACAATTTAATCTTTTTCATTCAAGAAGTAAAGTAATTGTTACCTATTAGTAGGAATAGATATTTTTTTTCACATTGACTGACTTTAAATAAAGAAGTTTAAAAAAGTAAAGCGGGCATAAAAAAATCCCGTTTGAAAAAAATTAAAAAAATTTTCGTTATCAAACGGGATTTGAAGGAGAGACTTGTATTATTTTATATCGAATACTCTATCAAGACGGGCGATTTTTATTAAATCTTCCACTGCCTTGTTAACGTTCATCAATACTAACTTATTTCCTTTTTCACGCTCCATTCTTTCTGCAAGAAGAAGGCATGAGAGACCTGAGCTGTCACATCTTGTTACATCACCCAAGTCTATTATAAACTGATTATCAATTTCTTTCTGAAGAAAAATTAATTCAGCTTTTAAGTCAGCAGCTATCTCGTGTCCGAGAACTTTTGATTCAAGCTTGAATATTGTTTTGTCTTTCTGTTTATCGATTTCGAATTTCATGTTGAGAGAATTTAATTTTCTTAATTATTCTTTCTTTACTTAGCGTCTGTTACCGCCGCCGCGTCTGTCATCTCTTCTTGGTCCGTCGCGTCTATCGCCTTCAGGTCTTTCACGTTTTACAGGCTCTACATATCCTTCAGGTTTCGGCATTAATGCTTTTCTGCTGAGCTTCATTTTTCCTTCACGGTCGATATCAAGTAGCATAACTTCAATCTTATCACCCATATGTAAAACGTCTTCAACTTTATCTACTCTCTTATAATCAATTTCAGAAATATGAAGAAGTCCTTCTTTACCCGGAATAATTTCTACAAATGCGCCGAAATCTTTAATAGATTTAATTATGCCTTCATAGGTTTTTCCTTTTTCAGGAACTTCAACTAATCTGCCGACCATTGTTTTAGCAATGTTAGCATTTTCTTCGTTTACTGCTGCAATAGTCAGCATACCTGTATCATCGATATTAAGTTCGCATCCTGATTCCGCAATAATGTGGCGAATCATTTTTCCGCCAGGTCCGATAATTGTTCCTATCATATCAACAGGTATCTGCATTGAGTATAAATGCGGAGCATACTTCGATAAGTTTTCTCTTGGTACAGAAAGTGTTTCGTTCATTATTCCAAGAATATGAAGTCTGCCTTCTTTTGCCTGATTAAGAGCTGTTTCAAGAACTTCGAATGAAATTCCTCTTATTTTAATATCCATTTGAATTGCTGTGATACCATCAGTTGTTCCTGCAACTTTAAAATACATATCACCGAAGTGGTCTTCATCGCCGAGAATATCTGAAAGAACTGCAATTCTGTCGCCTTCTTTTATAAGTCCCATTGCAATACCTGCAACAGGTTTTTTCATTGGTACACCTGCATCCATTAAAGCTAATGAACCTGCGCAGACTGTAGCCATTGAAGATGAACCGTTTGATTCAAGAATATCGGATACGATACGAAGAACGTATGGAAAATCTTTTTCTTCAGGAGCCATTTTTTTCAATGAGCGCTCTGCAAGGTTTCCGTGGCCGATTTCTCTTCTTCCCGGTCCTGGTCTTCCGCTGGTTTCACCAGTACTGAATCCCGGGAAATTATAATGAAGAATGAATTTCTTCTGAATTTCGTCTCTTAAACCTTCGATTGTCTGTGAATCGTTTCCTGTCCCTAAAGTTACAGTTGTCAAACTTTGTGTTTCACCTCTGGTGAATAAAGCTGAACCGTGTGTTCTCGGAAGAACACCGACTTCACATGTGATATTTCTTATGTTCGTTGTGCCTCTGCCGTCTAATCTTTTACCTTCATCTAAAATCATTGCGCGGATAACATTGTATTGTATATCGTGCATTATTCCGCCAAGTTCTTTTTCTCTTTCAGGATATTTTTCTGCTAAAGCTTCTTTTACTTTTGCATGGAGTTCATTATTCCCGCTATGTCTTTGTTCTTTCGGAAGAATAGCGCTTACCATAGCTTTAAATTCAGCTTCGTAAAGTGCCTTCACATCGTTAATAATTTCGCTTCTGTCTTCAGCTTCCGGAATTACTTTCTTAGTCTTTGCAACCTCGGCAGCAAATTCTTTCTGGAATTTACAAAGTGTAATGATATGCGTATGAGCAAATCTTACCGCTTCAACAAATTCATGCTCTGACATTTCTTTTGCTTCACCTTCAACCATTACAATTGAATCTTCAGTTCCTGCAACAATAATATCAAAATCACCTTCATCATTTTGCTTATGAGTCGGAAGAATTATTAATTCGCCGTTCACTCGTGTAACTCTTACTTCTGCTATAGGAATATCAAACGGAATATCTGAAATCATCAGAGCTGCAGAAGCGCCTATTGCTGCAATAACATCTGCATCGTTCTCTCCATCTGAAGAGTAAACTCCTGCCTGGATATCAACTTCGTTGAAGTATCCGTCAGGGAACATTGGTCTTATAGGTCTGTCAATTAATCTTGATGAGAGTATTTCTTTTTCTGTTGGTCTGGCTTCTCTTTTGAAAAATCCGCCGGGGATTTTTCCGACTGAGGCTGATTTTTCTCTGTAATCTACTTTTAAAGGGAAGAAATCCTGTCCTGCTGCAACTTCGTCTTTCATTACTGCTGTGCATAATACCACGGTGTCTTCAAGGGAGATTAATACTACTCCGTTTGCTTGCTTAGCAAGTCTTCCTGTTTCGAGAGTTAGTTTTTTTCCGCCTATCTCTATGCTTTTTCTTATCAATTCGGTATAAACCTTTCTTGTAAAGTTTTAAAATGTTTAACGTCTTTTTTATGTACGTTCATAAAAACGACAAACCCGTCCTGAAAATGAGGGACGGGCATTTGTGAAATAGAATAAAATATCAAAAAAATTATTTTCTGATATTTAATTCTTTTATGATGCCTCTGTATCTTGTAACATCTTTGTTCTCAAGATATCTTAAAAGTTTTCTTCTTTTACCAACCATTTTCAAAAGACCTCTTCTTGAGTGATTATCTTTTGCATGAGTGTTAAAATGGCTTGCTGAAAGCTCATTGATTCTTTTTGTAAGTATTGCAACCTGAACTTCAGTCTTTCCTGAGTTGTTAGCTGATTCACCGTACTTTGTTACGATTTCGCTTTTTTCTTCTTTAGTTAATGCCACGTGTTTTTTTAATTAATGTTACTGAATATATTTAAAGTTTTTTGTTTGTCTTCGTCAAGCTTTTTTGTAAGCTCTACTAAGGAATTGAATTTTATTTCTTCCCTTATGTACTCAACAAACCTGATTTTAATTTTTTCTCCGTAAATATCTTCATCAAATTTAAAGATGTTTACTTCAAGGAATATTTCATCGGTATCGTTTACAGTCGGGTTATGCCCTATGCTCATCATGCCTTGAAATATGTTTTTATTGTAAAGAACTTCTACTGCATAAATTCCGTTTTTGGGAATTTGTTTATTGTCATCGTTTATATTGATATTAGCAGTGGGATATCCTAATTCCCTTCCTCGTTTAGCTCCTTGTACAACTGTTCCTTCAATATCATAAAATCTTCCAAGGAAAAATTTTGCAGCGTTTACATCTCCTTCTTCAAGAAGCTTGCGTATTTCAGTGCTGCTGATATTTTTATCGTCGATTTTAAACTCAGGCACTTTATGCACACTAAAACCGAATTTATTTGAAAGAGCGTTTACTGTTTCAATGCTTCCCTCTCTATTCTTACCGAACATGTGGTCATATCCGATAACTAAATCATTAAGTCCTATCCTGTTCACAATGTAATCAGTAAAAAAATTCTCTGCAGGTGTTGCTGCAAACTCTTTACTGAAATTTATTATATAAACTGTATCAAGAGGAAATTTTTTTAGTAATTCAAGTTTTTCCTCTGTGGAAGTTAAAAGTTTTACATCTTTGGAGCGGTTCCTTAAAACTATCTGCGGATGAGGATCGAAAGTGATTAAGATACTTCTTAAATTCTTTTCTTCCTTCAGGCGATTTAGCTCGCCGATAATCTGCTGATGCCCTATGTGAACACCGTCAAAAGTCCCTACGGTAACAACGGTTTTCTTATCGTAAACAATTTCATCAGGCTCTCTAACAACAATCATTTATAAAAAGATTAGTTCAATGACTTGAGAACTTCTTTTACTTTATCAAAGTTCGGCAGATCTCCTGCGCTTTCTAATACTTCAGCGTATGCTATCTTGCCTTCTTTATCAACTACGAATGCAGCTCTTTTGGAAACTCCGTTCATATTATGAACAAAGCCGCCGTCTGGGTATCTTGTTCCGTATTTTTCAATCACTTCTTTGTTAAAATCACTTAGCAAAGGGAAAGTAATTCCGTTTGCTTTTGCCCAAGCTTCCTGTGTAAAAATTGAATCAACACTTATTCCGAAAGTCTGCGCATCCATTGAAGAATAATCTTCGAAGTCTTTTACAATCGTACACATTTCTGTTGTACAAACACCGGTAAATGACTGCGGATAGAAAAACAATACTACGTTTTTCTTTCCTTTGAAATCACCTAAAGTATAATCTTTTACATCGCCTGTTTCATTTTTACTTTTTAATGTAAAATCAGGAGCTGTATCGCCAACGTTTAAAGCCATGTTTATGGATGAAATTTAATTTTAAGCAATTAGTAATATAAGGATTTACAGAGTGAGTTTCAATGAGAAAACGGGGTCAAAGAGAGGGCGGAGTTGAAATGAACTTATTTGAAAAAAACCTGCGTAATTACGGCGTAAGTGATTGTTTTTTCCTTTTGCGCCTGCGCACAATAATAAATATAACTATGCCTGCTATTGCAAGGAAGATAATAATCGGAACTCCGAAAACCAGAAATATCATCATATAAGCAAATACATTGAACCCTGAATCATGTACTTCAAAATCATTGGCGCTGAAAGATTTGTAAGATTCAGCAAAGATATTTGCGGGCTGAATGCGGTCAATCTCGTCATAATATTTAGTCGCATCGGAAACGATAGACTGGATATCCGATTTTTCTTTTTCACTTTTGTAACGAATCAGAACATTGTCCTTTGGAGTCGGCTCTAAATTTTTAAAATCATAAATCAGACTGTTGCCTTCATCATTTATAGTAAATTTGGAGTTTGGCGAGACACCCATAATATCTTTTGCAGTCAGCCCGTCCATCAGCTGGATGTTTATTCTTCCGCTCTCAATATTTTTAGCCCATGCTTTTCCTGACTCAAGTATGTATACGAAGCCGTTATCAGTATCCTTGCTATACCCTTTTCTTAAAATGCTGTTCGAAGTATTTACAATAAAGTAAACTTTTATTTTAGTTATTGCTGATGGTTTGAAATTTGATTTCCACACATACCAGTTATTGTAAAGATTGCGTTTATGTTCATCGAAGGAATAACTTGAATCGCCTGCTTTTAGTTTTTCATTAGGCACTTCTTTGCCGTCAACATAAACTTTTAGCCCGTAAATATCTTCAAAACTTACTCTTGATACAAGATCATTTTCAAATGAAGCATTAATAGGATAACCTGTATTAAAGATTATTTCTTTGTTGGAAAGGTTGAGCATGTTATACTCACCGCGCACAACTGCAAAGTTCGGATAAAGCAAAACTGTTATCTGCTCGCTTTGCATCTGGATTTTATCAAGATATGAACTATCGGAAGCAAAAAACGGGATGAAATCGCTGCTGCCTCCGTTATTATAAAATCCGGGAGCGGCAGCATTTGCAAAAATTTTAGATGTGCTACAAATAAGGAAGAACAGAACAACAAAAAATTTTCTCATGGGGTTTTAAAATCCTCATTCCAAACAGCTTGTCCCGCTTTAGCGGGATCCCCGTTGGGAATGTTATAATTTTTAAAGCTTACATTACGAACGAGGACGTTCGTAATGAGGAGGTTTTTTAATTAGTTTTGTGCAGATTCCTGTGCAAGTCTGAATGCATTCATCATATCAACAACTCCGCCTGACTTTGATAGGCTGGAGAAAGGAACTTTGGAATTTCTTCCTTGTATTTTTACCTGCAAACCGGGATAAGTTCTTGCCGAGCTTACTATTATTTCTTTTATCCTTTCCGCTGTCAGATTCGGAAAGAATGCTTTTATGTTTGCAGCCATGCCCGTTACTTCAGGAGCTGCCATGCTAGTTCCGCTAACGCGTTTATATAACGGATTCGGATAGCAGCTGTTTATTTCTACTCCGGGAGCAAAAACATCCACTATTTTATCTGAATAATTACTGAATGACGCAGCAAGGTCGTAATGCCCGGCCAAATCTTCAGGATCTTTTTCTTTTGACCATTGCTGCATCCACGTTGATGCGCCGACTACAATGGTATTGCTAAAGAATTTCATCTGCCCGTTTTCCATGATAAACTTTCTCGGATAACTGATTTTAGTTTCTATATCCGATGCATCATTACCTGCAGAATTTACAAACAACACACCTTTCTCTTCTGCATATTTCAGAGCTTCTAAAACCAGATCAGCCTGCGGTGAAAAGTATTTCCCTGCCGACATATTTATTATACTTGCTCCGTTATCAACAGCATATCGAATTCCGTTTGCTATATCCTTATCCCTTTCATCACCTTCATCGGGAACACATCGAACGCTCATTATTTTTGCATAGGGAGATTGTCCGATTGTATTTACGCTCGCTGCAATAATTCCCGCGACGTGCGTTGCATGGTCCATGCTTCCTGTATTAGGCTTATTGTTTCCGTATCCTTTTTCAAAAAACAGTTCCGGATTATCGCCAATCAATAAATAAGTGCTTGTAGTATCGGTTAAGTATTTAGATTTTGTATCAAACTCTTTCTTAAGTGCCACCATCTCCTCTTTCTTTATCCCATACATGAAGTATGTATTGAGTATTACCGAAGCTGCTTCTTCATATTTTCCTGTGAGAGTTCTTGAGATTTTATCAAGTTTGTCGGGGTCCGTAGGATAATTTCTTTCCTTAAGAATTGCTTCAGCGTTATTTAATTCATCGATGGAAGTATTGATTCCGACTTTCATAAACATCACTTCGCTTTTTTCATCTAAGTATTCATCTTTAACTTTTTTGAAGTAAGGGTCACTCTCACTTACTCCCTGCTTTTTTAATTTATAATACTCTCTTGTAAACTCCATACCAAGGCTTTCCTGTGTACCGAGGAAATTCCATCCGTTAAAATCATCTATAAATCCGTTTTCATCATCATCTATTCCGGCAACTCCGTTAACTTCTGCCATATTCTGCCAGATATTATTTTTTAAGTCGGGATGATTAATATCTATTCCACCGTCAATAACAGCAACTACAACCTGTTTCGGTTCATTAAGTAACTGAGTAGTTTTCAAATACTCTCTGAATGCTAAAGTTCTTGTACCTTCATATCCGTCCTTCGGGTCCATTAGCGCCCAGTCAGGCAGTTCCTGCGCATTTGTTGTAATGTATTTCTGAATTTTTTTCGAGAGTAAATCGTTAAACCTGTTATCTGAGTTAGGTATAAAAGCAAAAGAAGAAACTGCAAGTATAAGCGCGAACAGCGATGAGACAAGAATTTTATTTTTAGACATGTATTTGAACACTTTTAATTTCATATTTCTAACGAATAATA
>JBHEKU010000307.1:0-10642 GCA_041859205.1 Ignavibacteria bacterium
ATCTTTATCATTATCATTTGTGGTTATCATTCCGCCTTCACCCGTTGTAATTGATTTTCGTGGATGAAACGAAAAACATCCGTAATCTCCGAATGTTCCGCAGTGCCTTCCTTTGTAATATGAACCCAGCGCGCATGCAGCATCTTCGACAACAAACAAACTGTATTTTTGAGCAACGTTTTTTACAGCATCCATATCTGCACATAAGCCAAACAAATGTACAGCTATAATTCCCTTCGTTCTTGGTGTAATCTTCTCTTCAATCTTATTTACATCTATATTAAAAGTACCTAAATCAATATCAATAAAGACCGGCTTTGCACCCGTATATTCCACTGCGTTTGCAGTTGCAATCCAGGTAAAAGAAGGCACAATTACTTCATCGCCGTTTTTTAGTCCGAAAGTTGAGAGAACTAATTGCAGCGCCGTTGAACATGAAGATACTGCAATTGAATTCTTTGCATTGGTAAACTTTGAAAATGAATCCTCAAACTCTTTTACAAATTTTCCCTGTATAACCCAGCCGTCTTTTAAAGGCCGACTTACTGCATTTAAATCATCTTCATCAAAATATGTTTTTCCTATCGGTATAGGTTCTCTCAAAATAAATTTATCACTTTATCTTTAATATAATTGCCGATAGATAATGAAGAGGTTGCTGCCGGTGAAGGTGCATTACATACATTCAAAATTTTCCCATTCTCGACAATTAAAAAATCATCAATTAGTTTTCCATCTTTACTGCATGCCTGAGCCCGTACTCCTGACCCGCCTTCTTCTAAATCTTCCTCTTTGATTTCAGGTATTAATTTCTGAAGTGCGCTTGTAAATGCTGATTTTGAAAATGAACGGTACATTTCACCCATTCCTGTCTTCCAGTATTTAGCAGCGATTTTAATAAATCCGGGATAAGTTAGTGAAGAAAAAAGTTCGCTCAAGTTTATATCTGATTTTTTGTATCCCTCCTTGCTGAATGCAAAAACTGCATTGGGTCCGGCTTCTACACCTCCCCCAATCATTCTTGTAAAATGAACTCCAAGAAATGGAAATGCCGGGTCGGGCACGGGATAAATCAGATTTTTTACAAAGTACTCTTTTTCTTTTTTAATTTTGTAATACTCGCCCCTGAAAGGGATTATTTTAAAATTAACATTATCAGTTGAAAATGCTGCCAGCTCATCGGAATATAAACCACCGCAGCACACTATCACTTCGGATTCATACTCAAACATATCAGTAACAACTATATTGGAATCACTTCTTTTTTGAATCCTTATTACTTTCTCATTAAACTTTGCATCTGCACCTTTTTCCTTTATAAGCTGTAAAAGCTTCGCAGAGACTTCTTTGTAATCAATAATTCCGGTCTGAGGAACGTGAATTCCTTTTATACATTTTACATGAGGCTCAAGCTCTTTTACTTCTTCTGAAGTCAGATATTTTATATTGGCAAGACCGTTCTCTTTTCCCCGGGCGAAAATATTATCAAGAGCCGGAAGCTCTTTATCATTCAATGCTACAATAACTTTTCCGCAAAGGTCATACTTAATTCCGTTTTCATCGCAGAAATTTATAAGCTGATTATATCCGTTAATGCAATTGACAGCTTTCAGACTTCCGGGCTTATAATAAATACCTGAGTGAATTACCCCGCTGTTATTTCCCGTCTGATGTTTTGCTGCATCGCTCTCCTTATCAATAATCAAAAGCTTAAGGTTCGGTTTTGCTTCAAGTATTTTATAAGCGGATGCTAAACCAACAATACCTGCGCCAATGACTATTACATCGTATTTCAAATTTTATTTATCTGTTTTATTCTTTAGCGAATAAATTCTTTCGATTATATCAACAACTTTTAATCCTTCAAGAGCATTTGTTGTAATGACATTTCTGTCTTTTAATACATCAATCACATTTTCAAAAATATAATGATGATTTGCTGCTGAACCTTTGTATGCGCCGTAATCATTGGCAGGATTTACAGGGGCAAGTTCAGGCATCGTATAATCTTTTATATTACAGTATTCTACTTCATTCATATACTGCCCGCCAATTTTAACACTTCCATTCTTGCCGATAATAGTAATACTGCTTTCCATGTTTGTATTCCACAGTGACGTAGAATAATTTATGCATCCCATTCCACCGTTGATAAAATCAAAGCTGACCGTACCTGAATCTTCAAACTCAGTTAAACCGGCATGATTAAAGTTATTGAACTTCGCCTGAATATCTTTTATATCTCCGAAAAGCCAGTACATAATATCAATGAAATGTGAGAACTGTGTAAACAATGTTCCGCCGTCAAGATCTTTTGTGCCTTTCCAGTTTCCCTTTTTATAATAACGCTCATCTCTGTTCCAGTAACAATTCAGCTGAACCATATAGGTGTCGCCGAGTATTCCTCCTTCTACAACTTCTTTTATCCATTGAGAAGGAGGAGAGTATCTGTTTTGCATCACACAAAAAACCTGCCTTGAAGCCTGAAGCGCTTTGAAAATTATTTTTTCACATTCCGCAACAGTAAGTGCCATGGGCTTTTCACAAACGATATGTTTACCTTTATCCAAAGCTTTTAATGAATGTTCGCCATGCAATCCATTAGGAGTAGCAACGCACATTACATCAAATTCAATATTCGAACCAAGCAAATCATCAATAGAAGAAAAGAAGGGAACATCATAATTTTCAAGCCGTAATTCTTCTTTAGGAAGTATATCGCACATGGCAACAAGCTCTGATTCATCATTTCTGTTTATCATTTCAGCGTGTCTTTTACCTATATGCCCTGAGCCTACTACAGCAAATTTAACTTTCTTATTGGGATGCATTATAATTTATAAGTATTAAGCTTTGTAAAGTTTTTTTCCTTTGAATTTCTTAAATGCATTTCTTGAATCAACGATTATCTTAGCATTTTTGAAAATCATTTCATGATCATAATAGCTGTGGTCAGTTGAAAGCAATACAAGATCATATTTCTTCACCGATGCAGGAGTTAAAGTCACAGATTTCTTTTTGAACTTATATTCTCTTGTCTCAGGAATTGATTTGCAATACTCGTCATTGTAATCAACAGTTGCACCGTCATGTTCGAGCAATTCAATCAATTTTAATGAAGGTGATTCCCTTAAATCATCAATATCTTTTTTATAAGCAAGACCCAGTAAAAGAACTTTAGAGCCTTTTAAACACTTTTTATTATCATTCAATGCATGCATTGTTCTTTCAACAACGTAATGCGGCATATATGTATTTATTTCTCCGGCAAGCTCAATGAATTTTGTTGAGATTTCATATTCTCTTGCCTTCCATGTTAAATAAAACGGATCAATCGGAATACAATGACCGCCTAAGCCGGGACCCGGATAGAACGGAGTATAACCGAAAGGCTTCGTTGAAGCAGCTTCGATAACTTCCCATACATCAATACCCATTTTATCGAAAACAACTTTCAATTCGTTTACCATTGCAATGTTAATCGATCTGAAAATATTTTCAAGAAGCTTTGTTGCTTCTGCTGCTCTTGTAGAAGATACTGTAACAACTTTATGAATAACTTTTTCATAAACCATTCTTCCAAGCTCTGTACATGCAGGTGTTAAACCTCCCAATACCTTCGGAATAGTTGCAGTCGTATATTTTGCATTGTTCGGATCTTCTCTTTCAGGGGAGAAGCAAAGATGGTAATCTTTACCTGCTTTTAAACCCGACTTATTGAAAATTCCAACAAGCACTTCATCAGTTGTCCCCGGATAAGTTGTGCTCTCAAGAGAAACTATGTGACCTTTTCTCAGATACTTCACAATTGTATCACCTGTGTTTGTGATATAGCTTAAGTCAGGTTCTCTGTTTGCATTCAATGGTGTCGGAACGCAGATAATAATCACATCAACGTTTTTCAGTTTTGAAAAATCTGTTGTGGCATCCAGCATTTTTTTCTCAACTGATTCTTTTATATGCTCAGTCGGAATATGCTTTATGTAAGATTTCTTTTCCTTTAATATTTTATTTACTTTAAAATCATCCAGATCGAAACCAAGAACCTTTATGTTGTTCTTGCAGAATTCAAGTGCCAGCGGCAGCCCTACATACCCTAAACCGATAATACCTACTGTAAAGTTATTCGATTTTATTTTCTCTTTGAGGTTCAATTTATACCTTCCTTTATTTTGAATATTTATTTTATTTAAAGCTTTCAATTGTGATTTTTAACCCCTCTTTAAATTCAACAAGAGGTTTGTAATGCAGGTTTTTACCTGCAAGATCTATATCTGCGAAGGAGTGTTTAATATCTCCTGCGCGCGGTTCTTTATAAACCGGCTTTACATCCTTGCCCAAGATTTCATTTATGTTTGCAACAAGTTCATTCAGTGTTATTCTTCCGTGGCAAGCGCAGTTCATTGCAATTCCTGATTCGCAGTCAGTTGTTGCTGCAAGTATATTTCCTTCTATTACATTTCTTACGAAAGTAAAATCTCTGCTTTGCTCGCCATCACCGAATATTACCGGTGATTCACCCGCCATAATAGCCTTAATAAATTTTGGAATTACGGCCGAGTATTGTGAGTTCGGATCCTGTCTGGGACCGAATACATTAAAATACCTTAAAGCAATCGTTTTTAAACCGTAAATCCGCGTGAATACATTACAATATTTTTCACCGGATAATTTTGATACTGCATATGGTGATAATGGATTTGGAATCATTGATTCATCTTTCGGAAGTTTTGGATTATCTCCGTATACCGATGATGAAGATGCAAAAACTATTTTTTGCACATTATTTTTTCTTGATGCTTCCAGAATATTTAATGTCCCGGTAACATTAACTTCATTTGAAGTTATAGGGTCATTTATGGAGCGCGGTACTGAAGGCAGTGCTGCCTGATGAAGAATTACATCAACGCCTGCCACAGCATCTTTTACAATATGGTAACTTCTTATATCACCTTCGATTAATTCTATATTGTTTCCATACTCTGCAAGATTTTCTCTTTTGCCGGTGGAAAAATTATCGAGGACTTTCACTTCGTAATTTCTTTTTAAAAGTTCACCTACAATATTTGAGCCAATGAATCCCGCTCCGCCTGTTACTAAAAATTTCATTCCGGGATTAATTTAAATATTAAAAGTTTTAAACAAAGCTCCGCCAATTACCTCACATTCTTTTTTAAAAATAAGGTATCAGCGGGGGAAAATTTACTTCAGTACTACTATTTACAACTAAATTTAATGATTTCTTAGTTTGGCCTGCTATGCCTGAACTTCTGAAACTTTACCGTTTTCAAATTTGTATTTCTTTTTTGATTGCTCACAATATGCCTCGCCATTATCATCAAATTTTAATCTCTTACCTGCTTCGCTTACCCACCCAATAATTCTTGCCGGATTCCCGACAACTAATGCATAGTCCGGAACATCCTTTGTTACAACACTTCCTGCACCCACTAAACAATGCTTACCAATTGTATTTCCGCATACAATTGTTGAGTTAGCTCCAAGAGATGCTCCTTCTTTAACAAGTGTATTTATGTAAAAAGCAGCGCCTACCTGAGGATACTTGCACTTTGGGTCTAATATATTCGTGAACACCATAGATGGTCCGCAGAAAACATAATCTTCAAGAGTTACACCTTCGTAAATAGAAACATTATTCTGTACTTTTACAAAATCTCCAATAGAAACATTATTACCCACGTTTACATTCTGACCAAATACACATTTCTTTCCTATCTTCGAGCCTGTTTGTATATGGCTGAAATGCCACACCTTAGTGCCTTCTCCAATTTCAACGCCGTCATCTACAACAGCATATTCATTTACATAAAAATTTTTATCCATGTATAAAAGTAATATTACTTATTTAAAAATTCTGCAATTTTATCTACTACAAATGTAATCATTTCCGTTGTGAGTTCAGGATAAATCGGAACAGCAAGTGAAGTATCGGCACAGAACTCAGACATAGGGAAATCACCTTTCTTATGGTTTAAAAATTGGAAACACTCCTGTAAGTGAAACGGAATCGGATAGTAAATTTCATTCCCGATTTCATTTTCGCTCAGGAATTTTTTCAATTCATCTCTTTTCTCAACTCTTATGATATACTGATTGTAAATATGATAATGCTCTCCTGCTGTTTTTTTATAAACTGCCGCAGGTAATAAAATTTTATTGTTCGCATCAAAAGAAATTTTGCCTTCGGCTTCTGCAAGTCCTTTTTCTAAAAATAATTTTGTGTATAGCTCTGCATTTTCCTGTCTTCTTTTGGTCCATGAGTCAAGATAAGGAAGCTTTACATTCAATACTGCTGCCTGCAGTTCATCTATTCTGAAATTTGCACCTATGAATTTGTGATGATACTTCGGCTGTCCGCCATGCACTCTCAGAATTTTCATTCTTTCGTATAAGAAATCATCGTTAGTAGTTACAAGCCCTGCATCGCCGAATCCGCCAAGATTTTTACTTGGGAAAAACGAGAAGCAGCCTATATGTGCTATAGAACCGACTTTTCTTCCGTCCTTGTATTGTGTTCCGATTGCCTGCGCGCCGTCTTCGATAACTATCAAATTATGCTTCTTAGCAATTTCCATTATAGGGTCCATATCTGCGCTCTGTCCGTAAAGATGGACAGGGATAACTACTCTGGTCTTAGGTGTTATTAATGCTTCTATTTTTGACGGGTCTATGTTGAATGTAACAGGGTCGTTATCTACAAGAACAGGTTTACCGTTTAATCTGCTGACTACACCTGCAGTTGCAAAAAATGAATACGTAGGAATGATAACTTCTTCGTCAGGTTTTAAATCGATTGCCATTAATGCAAGAAGAAGGGCATCTGTACCCGATGATACACCGAGTGAATATTTGCAGTCAAGATATTTGGCGCATGAAGCTTCAAGCTTATCTACTTCAGGTCCGAGAATAAAATATTGCGACTCTGCGCATTTTATAAGTGCTGCATCAACGTCTTTTTTAATTGTTGCATATTGTGCTTTGAGGTCTAATAAAGGTACTTTCATCAGTGATATGTGTTAATTTTTTTAAGATGGCTGATTTCATCAGCGAATAGTTCTATAGAAAGCGAAGCTGAAAGCTCCGAAATATTAATGAGTAACTTGTAATGTCCTCTTGCTTCGCTTACAATTCCCTGCAAACCGGCAAGTGGACCGCTTGTGATAATAACTTCATCACCTTTTTGATAAGTTTTGTTTTCAACGTTAACTCTTTCAGCTAAGTTCAGCGAAATTTTAATACTGTCAATTTCTTTCGCGGAAACTATAGCAGGTCTTTTCTGATACATTACATATTTCAAAGCACCGACTGTATTTGATATTGCTCTGACTCTTTCGTCTGCGTCTGCATTAACAAATAAGTAACCTGAGAAAAGAGGTTTATGAATTCTTTTCTTTCTGTCAGACCAAATCCGGATAGTTTCTATCTCGGGAAGAAATGCCTCTATCTGCTTATCTTCGATTTGCTTTAGAACTTTCTTCTCGAATAAAGGTCTTGTTTGAATTACGTACCATTTTTTATCATCATCCATAGGTCTGATAATGCGAACTTTAATTTTACTAGATTAGAGTAACGTTAACAAAGTAAAGTTTGACCCCGGGACTAAAACTTAAAAAGAGTTTGGAATAGGAATCTTTTTTGGGTATAACAGCGGATAGCAGGAAAGAAAAAAGGATTTTTTTTAATTCTTTATTAACTGCTTGGGTATTAAATCTTCTTATGAAATTTATAATTTTTTTTAAAACTATAAAAGCTTCCAAACCATAAACAGATGTTTCCAAATAATCCTTAAAATAGCGATTTATTGAAGATTTTTCAATCCTTTATTTTATGATGGCGCCTTTCAGAATTATCAGATTTCTTCAAAAACAAGCCTATTTTAATAACCAATAAGTAAGTAATATTTAAACCAAATAAAAATCCATTCTGATATAAGAAAATCAGAATGGATTCGGGAAAATAGGAGAAAATGTTAAGACAATTTTGTTTACTTAATCAGCATCATTTTTTTAGTTTCGCTGAAATTTTCTGTATTCAAAGTATAGAAATATATACCAGATGTAAGAGCTGCTGCGTTAAAATCTACGCCATAAGTTCCGATGTTAAGATTTTCATTTACTAAGCTTGAAACTTCTTTACCTGTCAAATCATAAACTTTTAGTGTTACAAATCCTGCTTTAGGCAGTGAGAAGTTTATTTTTGTTGATGGGTTGAAAGGATTAGGATAATTCTGATTTAATACAAAAGCTGAAGGCACTTCATTTGAAATTGTTTGAACGCTTACAGTTGCATAATTCTTTGGGTCCCATTGTGTCCAAGATGTTAACCAGTTACTTCCGCTTCCTAATGCGCCTCTGTATGTTGTAACTTCAAAGCCTGCTAAGTTTGGGTCAGAAAAAGAAGCCCCTGTTAAAGCAGGTGAGCCTCCTGCAGGTACCCAGTTATTTACGTTAGCTGCGTTGTCAGGATAAATATTCCATGCATTTGTCAATACTCCTGTTGCGGATGCTAAAGCTGTATTACCATAAGAACCGGTTTGTAACCAGGCTTGTGTGGAGAATGAAGTGGATGCTGCTGTATCTGCAAGTCTTACATTGCCTGCAACAATACTGTTTCTCCATCTTATTGTATCTGCTGTAGCTGCATTATATACACCATTGCCGTCAAATCTTACACCGACTCTCCAGCCCATTACTACTGAGTTAAACACGTTCATTAATGAAGATCTTCTTTCGTGAGCGCCTCTGCCCCATAAAGAATTCAAGGTTAATCCTGTTGAACTGTAAGGTCCTACTACAGTCATATTTGAAAAAGTAGGAGCTGTTCTCGGACCGTTGAATGCACCGCCGACCGGGTTATTGTTATTGTTATCGGTTTCAAAACCGTTAGATGTAGAAACGTCATAGAAGCCTGAATCACGTACTGCAAGTCCGAACTGAACTTTTCCTCTGTATCCGTTATCAGTATCGAAATCATCATCTAATCCTTTATATGCAACAAGATATTTACAATTTACTGTTCCGCCGAACCATTCAAAAGAATCGTCACCTGCATAAGAAACCTGAACATATTCAATAACTGTTTTGCTTCCAACTCCACCCATGGTTAAGGAATTGATTTCGTTACCGCTAACGCCGGAAAGATTTTTACCTGCAAATTCTATTCTGACATATCTTAATAATCCTGAGCTGTCTGCATCATTTCTTGGCTGTCCGCCATAGATAGGACCTAAGCCTGCGCCAAAACCTTCTATTTCTGCAGAGTCAACACCTGTTGAAGTGTTAATTCCTGCTCTACCAAGAATAATTATACCACCCCAGTCACCTGTTGCTCTTAAACCGGGAGCTTTTTGTGAAGTAAAAACAATCGGCTGACTTGCTGTGCCGTTAGCATAAATTTTTGAGCCTCTTTCAAATATTAAAGTACCTGTAGATGCAAAATCTCCTGTGAGAAAAGTTCCTGCAGGAATTGTAACAGTGGCACCGTTTTTTATATAGTTAAAACCCTTGATTCTGTATGTTTTTGTATTAGATAGAACAATGCTAGATGTAATATTGCTTGAGTTAAAAGTTGTCGAATCGACTTGAATTGCTTTCAACTCTCCTGACAATATTATCAGTGCTAAAAGGAAAATTAATTTTTTCATTTGTTTGTTTTGTTTTATAGGTTAAAATTTATATCCAAATGTTATAGAAAAAGTGGTACCTGATTTAATTAATTTTGTGGTCTTTTCAACAGATGTTGTGGAAGTCGGACTCTCCGGCAGCACTTGAGTAAACCTGTCATCCTGATTTAAAATATCTTTTATACCAATCTTTACTTCATACTTCGAAAATAACTTTTGTGTTACAGTAAAATCAATTAAATCCCTTCCTTTTTCAAACACATCCGCAAAACCTCTTCTGCCAACTTCTGAAATTTTATCACCGTTTCTGTTATAAAGCAAGTTTACGCTTGTTCCGATATCAACGTTATCGTAAAATAATCCGACATTGTAAGTATAAGGTGCTTGACCCTGCAATCTTCTTTTTGTTTCCTGACCGGCTGAAGATGTTCCTTGTAAATCTACCTCTGAATTTAAAAAGACAATGTTAGCATTAAATAAAAAATTGGATAACTTTTTGTTAAGAAATCCAAGGTTCTTTCTAACCTCTAACTCTATACCATAGTTGACTGCGCCATCATTTGCATTTTCATATGTATATGCCGGGGCTGGTGTTGTGATAGTCGGTACAATTACTCTTTCTATCGGACGATTAAAATGCTTATAGAATGCGCTAACTGAAAATATCTCTCCTGCATTAGGAAACATTTCATATCTTAAATCTATATTTTGGATCAGACAAGATTTCAGGTCCGGATTTCCTGAGACATCACCGTCAGTTACAAAGTCAACGAATCCAAAAGGGGCAAGCTCTCTCAATTCAGGTCTTGAAACTGTTTGAGAAAATGATGCTCTTAAATTAGTACTTTCATTTAAAAAATATGTTAAATTTAAGCCCGGCAGAATATCATCTGTATTTAAATCTACATTAATCGGCTTCGGAGTCTGCGATGTTCTGTCAAATCCTTCGAGCTTTTGTTGTGTTTGTTCATATCTTACACCTGCTACAATTCTGAACTT
>JBHEKU010000198.1:0-8411 GCA_041859205.1 Ignavibacteria bacterium
TGACCACTATAAATCCTATTTTACGAATATACCCTACATTTTCACAAAACCCTAAAATACTATTGTCTATTGAAGTTCTATCAAATACCATTAGACTGATTTTAGAATCTCTATTAGCAGTAGTTTCAAGAAGTTGACTCCACGCAGTATCAGATTTTTTTGTGAAAATATCCTTTGTATCTATTTCTCCAAGTTTTATAGTCCTATCAAATTTACATTCTATAGCTATTCTCAAATTCGGGTTTCCATTTAGTTCGCAAATTATATCTCCAGTTTTATTATTAGTGATTAGTCCAGAAGTATTCCCGGTTAAAACAGCTTTGTCATTAATATTTTTTTCTTTAAAGAATCTATTTAGAAATTCTGCAATTTCCGTTTCTGCCAAAGTTCCTTTTAAAGTTGATTTTTGAAAAAGTTCCTTCTTTAGATCAAAAATTAACTTCAGACTTTCAAGCTCTGTACCCAACTGATTCTGGGTTCTAGAAAGAAAAGCAGAAAGTCTATCTTCCATTAGGGCTAAAACCCCAATATAAATTGCACGATATAATGCGTCATCTCTCTTGTTTTCAGGAAGCTTATCAAAATAATTAAATACAATCTTATTTGGAATTTCAAATTCTTTTAAATTGATTCTTTCAAGTTTTTGGTCAAGGTTTATGATACTCATTTTTTATTCTCCAATAATTTTTTCCCGATAGAGATTAATCCCGCAGACAATACTCTGGCACCAAAGCCAAATGGCAAAAATATGGAAGCAATTACTTCGGGATTTTCTTTTATGAATTTTAAGCCTTGTTGAGAATAATCGTTTATATTTTTAGTCCACATTTGATATCTTTCTCCAATTTTTTCTGAGCCAACTATCTCTGCTAGCTCCCGATTCCAAGTTAACATATCATCAATAGACTTTATACATTCTTTTGCAATAATTTTATCTTCATCACCGTCTTTTCCCCATACGCTAATATAAAAAATCAATTTTGTTTGTAGAATATTATAATTATTGGAAAGTATTGTAAGTTTAAGATTCAACCTATTATCACTGATTTTTTTTGTAATCTCTTTAATTTGTTCTAGAGTTGCAGGGATGCTTTCAGCTATAACTTTGTAAAACTCCAATTCAGGGTTCATAAAATTTAACTTTATTTAATTTATCATTTAATATAAACACTATAAAAACCTTTTAACTTATTCCGACAAGGCTTAGCCCCAATTTCGGTTTGTTTGTGATTAACAACGTTGAATAGTGGTAGAACATTTATATATTTTCAAACAATATTATCGAAGGTAAATCAGAAAGCCGTGTGTCGTCATAGAAGTTGTAAATAACTAAATTATTATCAATTTTGTTTTTTAATCTTTTTGGCAAGCCGATTAAATTACCATTTTTATAATTTAAAACACCCCAATTGTCGATAAAATATTTTTGTAAGTTTCTTTCTATTTGCTCAATCTGAGATTTATCTTCCCACTTCGCAACTGTAACATACAAACTTTCGAAATATTTTCTTCTGATGTCGGCGATGTCTATTCCTTCTGTAGCAACATCGTTTACTTCGTAATAAATTCCGCTCTGTTTTAACTTATCGGTACTGTTATCATTATCAAAATAGTTTGTGTATGTGGCGTATGGGTCACCGGTAATTTTAGAAATGTTCATACAGCTAAACTCATCATAATTTGTTTTATAATAAGCTTCCTTGTAATTTTTCTGTCTGCGAGAAATATTCCCTTCGCCCACATAAATAATTCTGTTAAAACCGTTAAGACAAAGCAAGTGTAGATATAATCCGTCGAAATCGAAATCATTATATACTTCGGATAGTAAATTTAACTTACTCCATTGTAAAGTTGCTTCCATTAATTTTGATTAGGATAACTTAATTTGAATTTTAAATAAAATCAATATGAAGTTGAATGCAATCTTACATAGCAGGAAATTAAGTTTTAGAGAAAACTCAATAAAACTTGTAATTGCTAAAAGTGCAATTCAAAAATCTCTTTTGATTTTTTAATTTGCTTCTTTTCCCAATCAATCTTTATTTTTGCTTGTGACTGAATTAATTAAATAATTACCGTTCAAATTCATTCACATCAAAGTCCGTTTTAAAAACTGCATCAAGATTTAAAGGTCTTCCATTACAATCATAATTCGGTTTCATTAATGGTGTATCCTTATTAGGATTACTCGCATCAGGAAATTCCCAAGCCCAACACTCAGGACAATAACCACAAACCTTGTTATTATTAACTTTATATTTCGTTTCATTCAGTTCTGTTCTAACTCCGCAGAAGTTACAAAATCCGAAATGCTTTTTTTCTACCTTTATATATTGAGTCCAACATTTTGCCATATTTGTAATTAAGCGAAATATCCATAAATAATAAAGGTAGTAGAAAAGCAGCCATTAATTTGTCGTTTTTAAAACTCTCAAGTTTATTTTAATCCGAAGGCGCAACTATCGAAAAACCGTTTCATTTGAGAAAAAAATTAAACTATAAAACAGTAATCACTCAAATAACGTTATTGATAATGCTAAAACTAACTCTTAATTTTATACCTTATATGTACATTAGGTTTATCAGACTTATATTTAAAAAATTTCAACTAAGTTTAAATCTGCTAAGTATAATATTTGCATCAAATAGGAAAAGAAGCACTACATAAGTCAATTTAATTTTAACCAAACTCCTATGATATATTTGAACAACTACAAGGGAAGTAAAGGATGTATGTTCACATTAATTAGAAATCAATCCTTTATTAAAATTTTAAATAATCTTTTAAATGATACTGGGGCTACTATTTCGTTTCTAGATAATTGGGAGCCGGATATTCCGCAAAGTGATAAAGAATCAGAATTAAAAGATTTTCTTGCAAAAAACTTTACTCCTAAACTTGGGAAAGATATTGAATCATGGTGGTTAGCAGTTAGTAAAGGAGCAAACACTCCTAATTGGGATTTAGTTTCTACTTGTACGATTCAAGGTAAGAAAGGGATATTGCTAGTTGAAGCAAAAGCACATCATTCAGAATTACATTCCGGGGGAAAACCATTTGAAGATGATAAATCCGATAATTCAAAAATGAATCATGACAAGATATATTCGGCAATCCAGGAAGCTAATAGTGATATTTGTAAATCTTTTCCAGAATTGGCAATTTCTAGAGATAAATGTTATCAACTATCTAACCGTATTGCTCATGCTTGGTGGTTAGCTAGTAATGGGATTCCGGTTGTTTTACTTTATTTAGGATTTTTAAAAGTCAGTAATATGGATGATGGTAAATGTAAATTATTTTATACTGATGAGGATTGGCAAAATTGTTTTTTAAAGCATGCGAAACTTGTGGGTGTGGAAAGTATTTTAAACAAGCGAGTAAATTGTGATGCCAGTTCATTCATTTTAATTTCTAAAAGTCTTTAACTGTACATAAAACTAATTTGTTTGAGTTGATATGTATTCCGAGAGATAAAGGGATTTTGTTTTCAACTTCATACATCAAATCACAACCCTTTCCTCAGCTTTCAATTTTGCGTTTATTATACTGCTATATTTTTCCAACTGCATAAATTCTTCGAAGTGACCAAAGAGTGATTTATAGTCTGTGCGCAATTCACTTAAGCTCTCAAGAAACCACGCAACTTCAAAGTAAATTTCATAAGAAGTTGGTTTTCGTTACTCTTTTCTCTTGATCTTTGCAACAGTTTTACGGAACAGTTTTCTTCAACTTAGTTCTTATCTTGGGTAAAACTTTAATCTTATATTATGTTAAGTAATATTCAACTCTTATAATTCTATTTCACTAAAACCATTCTCTTCATATCAACAAACCCACCAGTCTCAATTTTGTAGAAGTACACACCACTTGAATAATTAGTTGCATCCCAGGTTATTTCATATGCTCCGGATTGAAGTTCTGAGTTGACTAATTCATTGATTACTTTTCCTGATATATCGTATATGGTGAGTTTTGTGAATGAATTTTTTGGCAGATCAAATCTGATTCTTGTTGATGGGTTGAACGGGTTTGGATAGTTTTGGCTTAAGGAATAATCAGAAGGAATTTCACTGCTGATACTCTCAATTCCAATGATTTCTGATAGTGAACGACGCCACAATGAATTGTTATTAATTCCGGAAAGAATATAACTGTTTGAAATGAATAATCTATTAACTTCGGGGAATACATTGAAGCCTTGATTTTTTTGAACCCAAGTTAAACCATTATTACTGGAGAAATAAATTCCATTGTCTCTGGTTCCTGCAAAAATATTACTTCCGTTTAAAACTGTAGACGTTACTATTTGATTGGATAATCCTATTTCAGTCCAATTAGTACCATTATTGGTTGATAAGTAAATACCGCTACCCCAAGTTCCTGCATATATATTACTTCCGTTTACAGCGAGAGACCATACATTTTTATTATTTAAAGATGTCTGTGTCCAACTTGTTCCATTATTTGTAGAAACTGAAACACCAAAATTATCAGTTCCGGCATATATAATATTTCCATTGGTAACAATTGAATAAACTGAACGATTGATTAAAGATGTCTGAATCCAATTTGCACCGTTATTGGTAGAAAGATATATTCCATTTTCTTTTCCAGCAAAAATGTATGTTCCATTTATTGCAAGTGCATATACAGTCGTATTAAAAAACTGAGTTTGTTCCCAATTCAAACCATTATTTGTAGTAAGATAAATGCCGCTATTTGTCCCAGCATAAACACTATTACCGGTTATAGCTAAGGACCAAACAGATTTATTTTTTAAATTAGTTTGAGACCAATTAGTCCCGTTATTTGTGGAGAGAAAAACTCCATTACCATTTGTTCCTGCAAAAACATTATTTCCTGATCCAACAAATGAAGGAATTGTTTGATTGTTAAAACCAATTAATGACCAATTTAATCCTCCATTACCTGTTCGATATAAACCACTCGTTACAGATCCCGCAAAAACATTACTTCCACTTGCATTAAGAGATAATATACCACTTGTATTCAATGATGTTTTAAACCAATTCAAACCATTATTTGTAGAGATGTAAACACCGCTATCATTTGTCCCAGCAAACACTGTATTACCACTGATTGTTAATGAATACACGTTTCGTTGAATCAAGTTAGTACGAGACCAGTTTGTTCCGTTATTTGTAGAAACATAAACACCGCTGTCAGCTATACTCGTAAAAACAATATTGTTCCCTGTTGCTAATGAGTTTACATAACGAAAATTGATAGGCGTTTGTGACCAGGTAGTTCCGTTATTTGTCGATTTGAAAACTCCTGTATTCATTGTTCCAGCAAAAACATTGGTGCCATAAACCGAAAGACACATTATAGCATTATTATTGAAAGCTGTTTGTGTCCAATTCAAACCATTATTAGTGGAAATGTACACACCATCAATTTCGGTTCCAGCATATACATAATTTCCGTTTACACAAAGTGCAGTAATTTTCTTATTGTTAAAACTAGAGTGCAACCAATTCAAACCATTATTAGTGGAGATATAAACACCACTATCATTTGTCCCAGCAAACACTGTATTTCCATTTACCGCAAATGAAGTAATTGTATTACCATAGCAAGTTGTCTGAGTCCAATTATCTCCTCCATTAATTGAGAAATAGTACCTACCTACACTACTAGCAAATACATTATTTCCACTTGCAGAAGAGATTGAGCCACCGCCTCCATAGATTCCATCGACCTGTATCCATTGACTCATGGAATTATTTATGAAGCACAATGAATACACAGTTAAGAGAAATAGAATTGAAGAAAGTTTTTTCATAATTATTTTATTTTTGAAGTTATATGAATTTTTCAATGATGTTATACCATATAAAATAAAAAAGGGACACAACCTTAAATTACATCCCCAACTGAGGCTCTGGTAAGCCCGAAGGAAAGACATAAAAAAGGTGCATCCCTTTAACAGGACGACACCTTCCGTCTTTTTTTCCTTCGTTAGAAACTTACCAGATTTCAGTTGGAAACGAGACGAAAGCCATCATAAACTTTCGTAATATTTTGTATGTGTTTTAGTCTATAGTGATTTTTGTTTTGCTTAATTTAGCGAGATGATAATTCAGATAAAATGATAATTTTAAAATCGTGGTATAACATTTAAGTAGGTTGAGCATTTACTTTTTGCACTACTCCTACTAAAATCAAAACCGGCACATAAGTTTTATCAACTCCTGAAGTGTGTTGATTCGATTAACTAAGCCATTAATAGAGTATGTCTATACACCCTAAGGTAAACCTCTTAGGTGGCTACCTATGCTTCACTTCTTTAAAATTCTGCGGCACATTCATGGAAAAGGTATTTAATTTAATTCAGTTATTATAAAATTATTTTTTAGCAGTTCACTTGCTAAGAGCCATGCAAGAAAAACAAAAAACGGGACATGTATTCTCAAGCCTTAGGTATTGATTTAATTCGGTTAACCAAAACATTTTAGTTCGGTATTCTCGGAGCCTTTAATACTAGTATATGAGTCACGCAAGAAAATCAAAAAACGGCACATGTAATCTCAGGCTTTAGGTTTTGATTTAATTCAGTTAAGAAAAAGGATATTAATAATAGTTGAGTTGGTAATTCAGTTAAACTAGGAATATCAGTATTGGCCGCATTAGTTATATAGCATCCTTAAAATTTAAAAACCTTATTTAAAAGAAAACAGACCAAGACGCATCGACAGATGCGTCTATATTCTTTCTATTATATATATCTATTATTATCTATTAGCCCGAGAATTAAGAGTGCAACTTTTATATTTTTCATATAGTTAGATGATTTTGTTATCATTTTTATTTGTACCACTCTTATAGTTGATTTGCACTACTCTTATATTTTCTGAAATATTATTGCATTACTCTTAGGCTGCTTTTGCATCACTCATAGGTTTGTGATATTTCCAATAATCATCTTTTTTGTAATAACGTGACTTATGACCTGATATTAGAAGTTCTTCCTGAATTCTTATTTCTTCTTTAGTTGGAGGAATTCCATCGCTTTTACACCATATTCCCTGACATATAAATTCTTTATTATTCTGATAATAAATACGGAATATATTATAAGGGGCGTCTTCTCGTTTTCCGTAGCCAATAAAATTTTTAGGCACCTCAGGTTGAATCTCTAAGGTGTTATTTCTACAATCGCCACTTTGTATTACTGCATTCTGATAACTATTGTTCTGTAATCCGGTAACACCTTCGAGATATTTATATTTTGCTGATTCAAGATCTTGCTTTTCCTGTTTCTTCTTCTCATCCCATTTCGCATCAAAGGTATTCTTGTTAACTGTTGCTATAGTAAATGAAATCCCATTCTCGGATTCGAGTTTAATGTAACCGGCTTCTTCAAGCATTTTCAAAGCAGCCTTAACGGTTGTCGGGTCATGCTTTAGATTTCGGGCAATTGACGACTGACTTTCTGTCGATTCTACAATTCCGGTTTCTTTATTGTAACAATGACGATTATCAGCATATAGATAATAAAAGATTCTTAAGGCTTTTATAACCATTCTTTGCATATGGGGACGGGTTTGTACTTTGTAAACGTCATTTGAGAATTTAAAAAAATCATTGCCAAAAATTTGAAGAAATTTAAGCTTCTTCTTTGCATCAATATTATTTAGGTGCTCATATGTATTTATAAAAGCATCTTCTTTACGCAATCTGTATTTGCTTTTGCTTTTTTCAAGCAAGCCGGCAGAAATAAGCTCCTTAAAACAATGATGAATTGTACTCTCATTAACTTCAAGGAAATTTGCTATTTCTGTTCTGTCAATCTCGTACATTACATTTGGAGCTTTGGTCATGTAATAGTAGTTTTTAATTTTTAATATTAAATAAACCCAGGGAGTATATTCAGATTTAAACTGTTTGTATGTGTCTAGAAGAAACTCCAGTTTTATCGGCACAAAATATTCGTCTTTCATAATTGGTTTTGTAGTTAATTTGAAAAATAATTTCGATTCTTACAGAATGTTTTTTTTACCTCTCCTTATTATAAAAATTAAAGGGTATCTCCGTAGAGTATAGCACACGTCCCAGCTCAGAGTCGAAGCAGTGAATGTAATAATCGTTATACACCGTACAAGCCTTACACGATTTATGGTTTGGTTCAACATATTCGCTCAGTTCGACCAGTTTAAATCTCACAAGCTCATAGAAGGCTTTCCTGATCACGTTCCTGCAAACACCGGTCTGCTTACTCAGCTTATTTATATTGAGGTCCTGTGACACGGCTATACGGAAGTAATAAGGCATGTCCGGCCAATCGAGTAACTCCACATCGTTCTTTAGTATCAGATAAAGATAAAATGAGAAGTAGCACTTAAAAGGAATCTCGAACAGCTTATCAGAAAAATCCACTTCGTTC
>JBHEKU010000220.1:0-9149 GCA_041859205.1 Ignavibacteria bacterium
ATGCTATTTCCAAAAAAGATAAACAGAACTGAGAATAATTCTTTAATGATAGTATGGGGAGATGATTCTTCCTCTGAAATTGACATAAAAAAATTAAGGGATGAATGTCCCTGCGTTCATTGCAAAGGCGAGTCCGTTATATTTGATTCATACATTCCGCTTAAATCTCCGTTCAAAGCAGCAGGATTTTACGAAATAGATAAAATAGAAAAAATCGGAAATTACGGTGTACAGGTTAACTGGAAAGACGGGCATAACACAGGAATTTATTCATGGGATATGCTGAAGGAATTGGGAGAATCTAAAGATACGGTAAAATGAACATCACTGTTCCCATCTTATTAGCAGATAAGAAAAAATGTTTTACCAATATAAAATTCATGTCGGATAAGGCGAAGAAAAATAACTTAATTTTTCGCCCTCACTTCAAAACACATCAATCAATAGAAATAGGAAACTGGTACAGAGAGTTTGGTATAGATAAAATCACTGTTTCATCATTAAAAATGGCAGAATATTTTGCCGAGTACGGATGGAACGACATTACAGTTGCATTTCCGGTAAACGTTCTTGAAATTGATAGGATAAATTTTCTCGCAGAAAGAATTACTCTTAATCTTCTTATAACTTCCCAAGAAGCTGTTACTATTCTTAACGAAAAGCTAAAGAGCAAAGTTAACTTCTTTATTAAAATTGATACAGGCACGCATAGAACAGGAATTGATCCTAATAATACGAATGAGATAAATTCCATTTTAAGCGAGAGCATAGAGAAAGATAAATTAATCTTCAAAGGTTTTCTCGCGCACTCAGGTCATACTTACAAAGCTCATACTGCTGAAGAAATTCAGAATATTCATAATGAAGAATTAAAAATTATGAATGAATTAAAAACTGAGTATGTAAAAGACTATCCCGAAATAATTTGTTCTGTCGGTGATACTCCTGCTTGCAGTCTGCTTAATAACTTTGAAGGAATGGATGAAATCCGCCCGGGAAATTTTGCGTTCTATGATTTACAGCAATGGAAAATAGGCTCATGCTCCATGTATAAAATCGCAGTCGCTATGGCTTGCCCAGTCGTTTCGAAAAATGATGAACGCAAAGAAATTTTAATTTATGGAGGAGGAGTTCACTTCTCTAAAGAAGTCGATACACTTAAAGACGGAACTCCGTATTTTGGATACATTGTAAAGTTGAATGAAAACGGATGGGAACTGCCTGATAAAAAAAGTTATATCCGCGCTCTTTCGCAAGAGCACGGAATAATAAAAGCTTCTGATGATTTCTATAATGGAATAAAAATCGGGGACGTAGTTGGTGTTCTGCCAATTCATTCATGTATGACTGCTGACTGCATGAAAAAAATGTTTACTCTTGACGGCGAAGAAATTAAAATGATGCAGTACTAAATTATTTTACAAGCACCATTCTTTTTGTATCAGTAAAATTCCCTGCTTTTAAATTATAAAAATAAATTCCTGAAGAGAGTTTTTCTCCGTTAAAGTTAAATGAATAATTTCCCGCTTTTAATTCTTCATTTATCAGAACAGATACAACTCTCCCCATAGAATCATATACTTTCAAGGATGCAAACTCTTTAGTATTAATTGAAAAACTTATCTTTGTTTCCGGATTGAACGGATTAGGATAATTTTGCTTCAACGAAAAATCTCTCACTGCTTCATTTTCATTCCCAATTCCGGTTAAAACAGAAAGGGGCATTCTGAAAACCCCGCCGGTGTAAGCACCTGCCAATAAATACTCATTATTGATTAAGAGTCTTCTTACACTTGGCGTAGTACCGAATCCCTGCGCCATAAACGACCAGTTAGCTCCATTGTTTGAAGTATTAATTACACCTTTTGATGTATCGCTTATCCCATACAATGCTGCATAAATTCTTCCTCCGTAATACACCATTGAATATGATGTTGAAAAGTTACTCAATGTTATATTTGTTGCTGTCCAGTTATCACCGAAGTCAGTACTGTATAGAATTTTATCAATAACATTCGCATAAATAATTCCATTCCTGTAGAGAAGTCCGCTCATTGGCTTTCTGCCATCGGGATATACAGGCGTACCGTTATTAGCAGCGGTAGTCCATGTTAGCCCATCGTTGGTGGAAACTGCCAGACCTTTTCTTGTTGCTGAATAAAACTTGCCGTCAGCCGAAAGAAAATCATTTACAATTTCCAGGACGCCCGTACCGGTTACACTCCAGTTTGCGCCGTTATTAGTAGAGAGCCATCCGGGGCCTGTACCATTAGTATAAGCTACCACATTATTTCCTGATGCGCCAAGAGCAAACACGCCTGCAGAAAGATTGAGAACAACATGTGACCAGTTAAGTCCGTTATTGCTTGAAATAAACAGATCGTCCTCATATGTTCCTGCAAAAATATAATTACCTTTTACGGCTAGGCTCATAACGGCGGAAAGTCCCGCCCATTCTAAAGTCGAATTTGCCCATGTAACACCATTATCGGTTGAGACATAAAGAGCTCCCACCGTCAGTCCGTTTGTTCCTATTCCCGCGTACATTTTTCCGTTGGATTGAGTGAAACAATAAATCATCTGATTAGAAGGTATGCCTGTAGATTGTATCCATTGCGCTTTCAGGGATGAAGCAGCAATTAAAAAAATTAAAATATACTTTATCATGTATGTAAGAATAGTTAAATTAATTTAGCTGATTCCATTGGTAAACAATCAAAATTTACAAAAATAAATTCCGTTTTCCAAAGAAACTTTTTCAAATTTGTGAGTAAACTCCTATGAAAGATTTAAAACTAACATCACTTCTAAAAACTTTTTCAAAACAGGAAATAAAAGATTTTGAGAAATATCTGCAGTCACCTTTTCTGAATACATCCGGTGAGTATATCCTTAAATTTTTTGAAACGGTAAAAAAATATTATCCCGGCTTTGACAGCGATAATTTTACCAAGCAGAATATTTTTAAAGAAATATATCCTAAGGAAAAATATAACGATGCGCGCATGCGAAAGCTTACATCGGAGACTATGAAACTTATTCAGGACTACCTCGGAGTTAAAGCTTTTTTAAACGATGAGCAGGCAAAAGGGAATTACATACTTGCTGAGCTGAAAGAAAGGAACTCCGATACTTTGTTTGAATCTAAGATAAAAGAACTTTACAGGCTTCTTGAAAAAAACAAAGTGAAAGATTACCACTACTATGGAGATAGGTATAAGCTTACTGAAACACTCAAGGCTTTCTATTTTAACAGGGAGAGAAAAAAAGCAATCCCCCTTTTTGATGAAGAGATGGAAAACCTTTCAAAATACTTTTCGCTTCTTTTTATACATAAATTTATTGAGAGATATATGGAGAAAAGAAGTTTTACCGACACGGATTTTTATCTGCCCTACTTCAAAGAAATTATAAATTTTGCCGAAGAGAATTACTCGGGTAAAGAAAATCTTTTTGATTTATACTATACTGAGCTTCTCCTTCATATTAACGGGGAAGAAAAACACTATTTTTCATTAAAGCACCTGAAGGATAAATTGTCCTATAAAATTCACGGCAACTCTTTATCGCTTATATATTTCACACTCACAAATTACGCAACAGAGCAGTTTGAGAAGGGAAAGCAAAATTATCTCAATGAACTTTTTAATCTTCACAAAGAAATTCTTAAAAAGAAAATTTTCGGGAATATTTTTTCTGAATTTCTATTTATGAATATAGTAACTGTAGCCCTGCGTCTGGATGAAATTAAGTTTGCCGAGAAATTCATTTCTGAGTATAAAGACAGAATGAACTCTGACGTTCGTAATGATACCTACAATTACTGTCTTGCCTGCATATTTTTTTCAAAGAAGGAATTTTCATCTGCGCTGGAAACAATTTCCAGAATAAATTTTGCTCTCCCGCTTCACAAGTATCTGATTAAAAACCTGACATTAAAAATTTATTATGAGCTGAACGAAACAAACTCTCTTTATTCCTTAATCGATTCCTTTAAGCATACGGTTAAACGTGATAAGTCAGTTCCCGATAATGTGAAAATTATTGTAACGAATTACACAAATTTTGTTAAAGAATTAGTGCGGATAAAATCAGGTGAGAAAGACAAAGAAGATATTGAAGCTCGAATAAAAAAAGAAACAACTGCTGAAAAATCTTGGCTGCTTTCCAAGGTTAGAGAATTTAAATAATTCAATATTTTTCATATATTTTACAAAACTAACCTCATGAAAAAGATAACAATATTTTCAACAGGAATTATCCTGGTTGCCCTCGCTTTATTTTTTTATTACCCTAAGAAAGAAAATTACTCACAACATAAATCTAAAGAAAAAGAGGAACGCTCTGAAAACAAAGAGACAAAAAAGTTTGCTCCTTCGGAGTGGTTCTACACACAACGCGCATATCCTTTAGATGAAATTCCTGTCGAAAAATATTTCGATGCCATAGGAAAGAAAAGCACACTTGTTGATAGAAGCAGCATGAGCGTTTCATGGACTCCCATCGGTCCTACAAATATCGGCGGAAGAGTAACTTGTATAGTTGCTGACCCGCTGAATCCCAACATCATAATCATCGGCGCTGCTGCCGGAGGAATATTCAAAACAACTAACGGCGGAGTAAGCTGGACTCCAAAGACTGACTTCGCTCCTGCGCTGGGTATGGGCTCTCTTGAAATGGACCCAAACAACTCAAACATAATTTATGCAGGAACAGGTGAAGCAAACTCTGCAACTGACTGCTATCCGGGTTACGGCTTATTAAAATCAACCGATAAAGGTGATACGTGGAATGTTATCGGACTTTCGGAAGTTCTGAACATCGCTGCGATAAAGGTTCACCCGTTAAATTCAAATATTATTTACGCTGCAGGATTTGGATACCGTTCTAAAAGTATAAACAGAGGAATCTATAAATCAACAAATGCCGGTCTTAACTGGACTAAAGTTTTATTTGTAAGCGATTCAACTTCTGCAATCGATATTGGAATAGATTATGCCGATATAAATATTGTGCATGCTGCTATGTGGCAGCGGATAAGACCTCCTACGGTCTCAAGCACAGGCGGACTTACAAGCGGATTGTACCGCTCAAGCAACGGCGGCGTGAACTGGACACTGCTAGGTGCAGCGAACGGATTGCCTGCGCCATCAGCCACTACAGGCAGAATAAATATAAACGTATCTCCGCAAAATACTTCTATCATTCATGCAATTTACAAAACAACAAACGGAAACAATATCAGCGGAGTGTATAAATCTACTAATAAAGGATTGAACTGGACTACACTCGGTATGAACGGTCTTGAGTCTTCAGGCTTCGACTGGTATATAGGAGTAATAGAAACTGCACCGAATAATCCGGGAGTATTGTATGTTGGAAGCATAGATATGTTCAGAACAACAAACAACGGTTCCAGCTGGACAAACTTAACTAATGCATACTCAGGAACGTTTGACCAGCAGCACCCTGACCAGCATGCGTTCTGGACTAATCCTCTTAACTCACAGTATATAATAAACGGAAACGACGGCGGTATTTTTATTTCAACTAACGCAGGAACAAACTGGAGCAAAAGATATGATTTGCCTATAACACAATATTATGCGGGCTGTATAGATTTTTTAAACCCTGCAAAAAAATACGGCGGTACACAGGATAACGGCTCACACGGTTCAGTTAATCCGGGACCTGCAGGATGGGAAGTTTTATATGGCGGTGACGGCTTCCATTGCGCTGTTGACTATACTAACTCGAATGTAATTTATATGGAATCACAAAATGGAGGCATAGGAAGAAGTGATGACGGTGGAAATAATTTTGATTACATAGGAGACGGCTTAGACCTTGCAAGAACGAACTGGTCTTCGCCTTACATGCTTGATATACAAACTTCAACTACTGTATATTTCGGTTCATATAAATTACATAAGTCAACCAATAAAGGAAATAACTGGACTATTATAAGTCCTGACTTAACCAAAGGTCAAAACGGAAGGCTTGGAACAATAACCTGCATGTCAAATGCAGTGCTTCCTTCAACACAAAGAGTTATTTACACAGGGGCAGATGACGGAAGAGTAATGGTAACAACTAACTCCGGAACAAACTGGACTGATATTTCTGCAGGGCTTCCTGTTAGATATATAACAGATGTTGTAGTTGATAAAAGAAATCCGAATGTTGCATACGTTACGCTTAGCGGATTTAATATGGATGAAAGAAATACACACGTATTCCGCACAACAAATTACGGAACAAACTGGGTGAATATTACAGGTAATTTATTAAACGTTCCTGCAAACTCATTAATAATCGATTACAATAAAGATTCCACTTTGTTCGTAGGTACGGATGCAGGAGTCTATTATACTACAAGACTTGGAGCAAGCTGGGTACAGCTTGGCACAGGACTGCCGAATTCTCCCGTATTCGATTTAATTTATCATCAGGCATCATTTAAACTTATTGCTGCTACACATGGAAGAAGTATGTTTGAAGTTGATATCTCAAATCTGCCAAGCGGAATAAATAACAATACTACAACTGCAAATGATTTTATATTAAAACAGAATTATCCTAATCCGTTTAATCCTGAAACGAATATATCTTATGAGCTAAAGCAAAAAGGTTTTGTTACTCTCAAAGTTTTTGATTTATCCGGAAAAGAAGTTGCAGTATTAGTTAACGGAATAAAAGCACCGGGAAGTTATAATGTGAAGTTCAGCGGAGAAAATTTATCCAGCGGATTATATTTTTATAAATTAGAGAGCGGTGAATTCAGCGAAGTAAAAAAAATGATGCTGATAAAATAATATCTCAAAAAATTCCTGCCAAAAAATTTCTTATAATAAAAAAAGACCTTTATCAAAAACACAGATAAAGGTCTTTTATGTTTAAGCATTGAGGTGAACGCCTAAAATCATTTTCGCAAATTACTTTGCAAAATACCTTTGCAAATTACTTTATTAAGATCATTTTTTTTGTTTCAGAAAAATCACCTGCCTTCAGTTCATAAAAATAAATTCCGGAAGGAAGTCCTGCTGCATTAAAGCTTACGTTGTATTCTCCTGTTAATTTAAAACCGTTAACAAGTTCACTTACAAGTTTTCCTGAAATATCATAAACGTTTAAGCTTACAAAAAGGTTCTGCTTAACTGAAAACTTAATAGATGTTACAGGATTAAATGGATTAGGATAATTCTGTTCAAGACTGAATTTATCCGGCATTGTTGAAAGATTGCTCTGTACATTTGTCAGCTGTGATTCCGGGCGGCTGAAGATTCCGCTTCCTGTTGCAATCATTACTTTTTCATTTACATTAATTACATCTCTGAAGTCAGAAAAGAACGGCAGCTCTCCCGTAACTTCTTCCCATAATGCACCGTCATTTGTTGTTCTGTAAAGTCCACGTCCGCCGAACTGCTGTGTACAAAACATTGAAGTGCCGATTTTTATAATTGAGGAAACGTAAGGGTCAGCGCCTAAGCCGTTTAGCAATGGAGTCCAGTTAGCGCCGAGGTTTGTAGTTTTGTGAACTCCGTGCCCTGTTCCTATATAGATACTCGTACCGTCGACAAAAATATCTGCAACGCCGATTTGAAAACTATAATAAGCTACAGAGGTCCATGTATTACCGTCATCAGTCGATTTAAAAAAATTAGGTGAATTTGCATCCGTACCTACAAAAACTACGCCCTGAGTTTTAACAATGCAAACTGCCTGTTTTTGAAATGCATATAATGAAGTGCGAACCCATGACTGCCCGTCATCGGTTGATTTTAAAACTCCGTTATATGTACACCTTAAAATTAAATTTCCTTCTTTATAAACTGCATAAGTCATCGAGTCAGCCGGCTGAACAGTATTGTTTAACGGAGTCCAATTGCTTCCGCCGTTAGAAGTAACATACACGCCGTTTCTGGTAGATGCGTAAATTTTATTTTCAAAAAACTGAACATTATTGCAGGAAGTATTTATTCCGTTATTAACAGCAAACCAGTTTGCACCGCCGTCAGTTGATTTATGTATACCGCCATTGCCGGTGGCAGAATACAACACACTGCTCACATTTATAATTTTATTTGCCTGTAAAGCTGAGGCTGTAAGTCCGGAAATTTTTTGATTCCATGAAGTTCCGCTGTTAGTAGTAACATACATCGCTTTTCCATAGGTGCACGTAATTAATTTTCCCGGAACAGAAGTAAGCCAGTAGAAAAAAGGGAAATCCGTGGGAAGTCCTGTATTCATATTAGTCCATGTGTTATTACCGAGGATATAAACTCCGCCGTTTCCCGAAAGATATAAGTTGTTTTCAAAAACATACAGACAGCGCGCATTTAATTGTGTACCTGTAAGATTATAATTTGCAGAGCTCCAGCTTGCTCCGTTATTGGAAGAGACATATAATCCTCCGCCGAAATAAACCAGATAAATTTTATTGTTGAATTTATTTATAGAGTAAGGCGCTGATGCTGCAGGCAGACCGGTATTAATAGATGTCCAGTTTGAAAAAGAACCCGTCGAAAAAAATAAACCGGATTTTGTCCCTGCTATTAAAGTATCGTTTGCAAAAAATATACTTTCAACAGAAGTATTAGAGCCCATATTGCCGGAAATATTATTCCAGTTATCTCCGTTATTTGTAGTGCGGAATATACCGCTATCGGTAGCAATTATAATATTTGAATTTGCAGTTATTGCCATATTGATGCTTAAGGATAACCCTGCAAGACCCGTATTTATTTTCTGCCATTCTGTTCCGCCGTTTGTTGTACGATACATTCCTCCGCCATTTATAGAGGAATAATTTGCTCCCATAAAAACCGTTCCGCCCGGCGTAGAAGTAAATGTTACCGGATAAAAGCCGTAGTTGGAAATGCCATTATTAACAGGAAACCAGTTATCACCTGCGTTAGTAGATTTGAATACACCATTTCCATTGCTGCCACAAAAAACAGTATTTGAAGAAGGAACTGCATATACGGTAAATATTATACCGCCTTCAACACCTGCATTGACCCGTGCCCACTGCGAAAAAGAATTTGAATAAATGAAAATAATAAGAAGAAAAATGAACTTTTTCATAGCTTGAGGTATTAATTATATTAAAGGTTTAATTTTAAAAGCCAAACGGGGGTTGGGCTGCA
>JBHEKU010000014.1:0-10293 GCA_041859205.1 Ignavibacteria bacterium
AAGAAGGCGAGCAGAACTGGCTGTACATTCACGAAATAAAAAATCTTTTAACTTTGGCAGGGTTTGATGTAGTAAGAACAGGGGGAATGTTGTTAATGCCGGTCAAAATTCCATTCATAACTTCATTCATAAATAAATATTTTGCAAAGCTTCCAATTATAAAAAGGCTATGTCTTACCGGATATGTGGTAGCCAACAACGATATTTCTGAAGTAAAAGGGAGTGACGATTATAAAGTCACTGTGCTAGTGCCTGCAAGAAATGAAGAAGGGAATATAGAAAATATAGTCAGGTTAATTCCGCATATGGGAAGCGGAACAGAAATTGTTTTTGTTGAAGGAAATTCAAGCGATAATACTTATAAAAAAATAGAAGAAGTAATAACGCAGAACAAAGGAAAAGATATAAAACTTTTTAAGCAGCCGGGCAAAGGTAAAGGTGATGCCGTAAGGAAAGGATTTGAAAATTCCACGGGTGATATATTAATGATACTCGATGCTGACCTTACCGTCGCACCAAAAGACTTACCTAAATTTTATAATGCACTAAGCACAGGCAAGGGTGAATTCATCAATGGCAGCCGTTTGGTTTACCAAATGCATGAGAAAGCTATGCGCAGCCTGAATAAAGCCGGGAATATTTTTTTCAGCAATGTATTCAGCTGGCTGTTGGAGCAGAGAATAACTGATACTTTGTGTGGAACAAAAGTACTATTCAAAAAAGATTATCTGAAACTTGTTGAGAACAGAAAATACTTTGGAGATTTTGATCCCTTCGGAGATTTTGATTTGCTCTTCGGCGCTGCTAAGTTAAATTTAAAGATTATAGAAATACCTGTCCGCTACGGCGAGCGCACATACGGCGAAACAAATATAAACCGTTTTCGCGATGGTATGATGCTGCTTCGTATGTGTTTCTTCGCAATGAGAAAAATAAAATTTAACTTATAGTCTTTTGCAAAAGCAAAAGAAAATATTACTTATCACTATACTCTCCGTTTTATTTATCTTATCATTAATTCGAATTATTCTTTTCATTGAACAGGTTAGCCGCGAAAGCCTTCAAATGGATTTTACTGCTTACTACACTGCCGGTAAAGTAATGAACCTGGGTTTCAGCCCTTACAAAAATTACATAGCTCAGGACTGGCTTTTATGGGACGGAGTTGCTCAGTTCAAACACAGCAGGTTTTTATATCCTCCAATAGCAGGAAGTTTTTTTCAACCAATTGCAAAACTACAATACTCCACTGCCAAACACATTTGGAATTATCTGAATTTCTTATTTGTAATCAGCGCAGTGTTTCTCTGGTTGAAGATTTCAAAGTTTTATAAAAACATTTTTGCTATACTTATAGCAGGAATATTCACATTTAATTTTTTCCCGTTCTATACTTTACTTGAACGGGGGCAGATAGACGGTCTTACTTTTTTATTGCTGACTCTCGGAATTTTTGCAACAATAAAACAAAAAAACTTAATCGCAGGAATTTTATTTGCCACTGCATCAATATTTAAATTTTATTGCTTGCTCCTTATTCCTTTTCTTTTGCTTAAGAAAAAATTCAACACCGTAATTTCATTTGCTTTTTCCGTCATTCTAATCATTGCCGCAATGTATGCATTTAACGGGACACTGTTAGTAAATGATTACGTTTTTAATCAGCTTCCGCGAATATCCGAGTTTGCAGAAAGCGGTACTGAAGATATGAAAATAGATTCATGGATTTTAAAAAACTATTTTCAGATTTCCCGCTATTCAATCTCGATGATAGAAGGGCAGCCGTTTGTTTCGGAATCTATTAGTTTTTTTTCAAAGGCATCGCTTATAAAAGTAATTACATCAGTGCAAAGTAAAGCAGGGTTGGAATTGTCAAGCACTATATGGTCGGCTATTATATTTATTCTGATTCTGTTTTTATTCGGAAAAAATATACGAAGCTACAATACACTGTATCAATGGTCAATAATTCTTTTAGTGATATTGATTTGCAGCCCGTTTACATGGGTGATGAATCTGGTTTGGCTTCTGCCTGTATTATTTGTAATCTTTCATCTTTTTCAGTCGAATAGTTATAAAAATACAAGCTTTGTCTTTATTCTATGTGGCTTGATGATAATAAGTTTTGCTGATAACTATAAAGTTAACAATTTTTTACTGGACGGCTTTTTGAAATCAAGGCACGTGATAGGAGAGTTATTAATATTAACAGGAATGCTTTTATTACCAAAGTTAAAAAACTTTAAAACTTTAACTTCAGAGTCTTAGAAATAAATTTCCACATCCATATAAAAATCCACGCTGCAAAAATTCCCAACAACGCTCCGCATATTATATCAAACGGATAATGAACACCCACAAAAACTCTGGATAGCGCAACTAACGATGCTACCGTAAATAAAACATATCGGAAATTTTTATAAAAGTACGAGAAGACTGTTGCTGCTCCGAAATTATTTATTGCATGCGAAGAGGTGAAAGAAAAAGAGTCCGTGCAGTTTACCAGTAAATGAACACCCGGTAAAGCATTGCACGGACGAATTCTATGGAAAAAATCTTTGATAATAAAACTGTTCACCTGGTCAGTAACCGTTACCAATAACAGAGCCATCACTACGGCAACTCTGCCTTTCGCTCCTCCTTTTATTACCAGCCAGCCAAGCAGAATAATATAAACAAGCATCCAGTTATCATTCGCAGTGATAAACGGCATTACTTTATCAGTGAGCGGATTGGCGCAGGTCTTATTTATAAAATAAAAAAGCGATGCATCTATATTTTGGAAAAACTCTCCCATTATTTTGTCATTACTTCAACATTGGCATATTGATACCAAACTTCTTCTGCTCTTCGATTGCTAAATCATATCCTGCATCGGCATGACGGACAATTCCCATACCCGGGTCGTATGTTAAACATCTTTCTAATCTTACTTCTGCCTCAGGAGTTCCGTCTGCGACTATTACCATACCCGAGTGAATTGAATTTCCTATTCCAACTCCGCCGCCGTGATGCAGTGAAGTCCACGATGCTCCGCCAACGCAATGCAATGCAAAGTTAAGCACAGGCCAGTCTGCAATAGCATCCGAGCCGTCCAGCATTTTTTCAGTCTCTCTGTTTGGTGAGGCAACGCTTCCGCAATCAAGGTGGTCTCTTCCTATGACAATCGGAGCTTTTACAATTCCATTTTTTACTAAGTCATTAAATATTTTTCCGGCCTTTGCTCTTTCACCGTAACCAAGCCAACAGATTCTTGCAGGCAGTCCCTGGAAGTGAACTTTCTCTCTTGCAGCTTTCAGCCATTTATGAAGAAGTTTGTTATCAGGGAACGCTTCCATTATCGCTTTGTCTGTTCTGTAAATATCTTCAGGGTCTCCTGATAGCGCAACCCATCTGAACGGTCCTTTGCCTTCGCAGAAAAGAGGGCGCACATACTCAGGCACAAAGCCTGGAATCTCAAACGCTTTTTCAAAACCCTCTGACTTTGCTTCTCCGCGTAAATTATTTCCATAATCGAATGTAACTGCGCCGCGCTGCATGAACTCCCACATTGTCTTGCAATGAATAACAACTGTCTTTCTTGCAAATTCTATATATTTATCAGGGTCATTTTGTCTTAACTCTTTAGCCTGGTCTAGTGTCATTCCCATAGGCACATATCCGTTCAGCATATCATGTGCAGATGTCTGGTCGGTCAACGCATCAGGAATAATACCTCTTTTTAAAATCTCAGGTAAAATTTCTCCTGCGTTACCGACGAGTCCTACGGAGCGCGCTTCGCCTCTTTCCTTAGCTGCGAGTACAAGTCTTAATGCCTCGTCTAAGTCTTCCGTTATTAAATCGCAGTAGCCTGTATCAACTCTTCTTTGTATTCTTGCTTTATCTACATCAATACCTAAGAACGCTGCTCCGTTTAATGTTGCAGCTAATGGCTGTGCTCCGCCCATACCGCCTAGCCCTGCAGTGAGAACAAATCTTCCGCTGAGCGAGCCGCCGAAATGTTTTATAGCGCAGGCTGCAAATGTTTCGTATGTTCCCTGTAATATTCCCTGCGTCCCAATGTAAATCCAGCTTCCTGCTGTCATCTGACCATACATTATAAGTCCGAGTGCTTCCAGTCTTCTGAACTCATCCCATGTTGCCCATGCAGGCACAAGCTGTGAATTAGATATTAAAACTCTGGGCGCATTTGTATGTGTCTTGAATACTGCAACGGGCTTTCCCGACTGCACAAGTAGTGTTTCATCTTCGTTTAAAACTTTTAATGTTTCAATAATTTTATCATAACATTCCCAGTTACGAGCAGCTTTGCCTGAACCGCCATAGACAATTAAATCTTCCGGGCGCTCGGCAACATCGGCATCGAGGTTATTCATAAGCATTCTCATTGCTGCTTCTGTTATCCAATTTTTGCAGGATAGAGTTGTTCCTGTAGGGGCTTTTATAATTCTGGACATTTGTGGTTAAAGATTAAATTTTTGGTGTCCTGTAAAATATTAAAACCTATAGGTTTTAAAAAGTTATTAATTCAACTCAAAATTTTTCATTGTTACAATGCTATATTATTTTGATTTTACACTATGACAAATAAATTTTCAGAAGAGCTTTTACGCCAAATAGAAATGGCTTCTCTTATTTTAGAGAAGCAAAGATTTTATACTGAAACTGAATTAGCGGAGAAACTTGACACAAGTATTACAACAATTAGGCGTGATGCAAATAAACTGCGGCAGCTTGGGGTAGGTATTTACTCTCGGAAAAATGTTTTTGAAATTATCAATATTTCCGATGAAACTCTTAATACACTTATAACTGCATACCTCTCGCTTAATGATAATATCAATATCCGTAATTTAAAATTAATACAGAAGAAGTTTGGAGAAAATGCTCTGAGTATTTTTGTGAAAATTTTAAAAGCGATTAACAACAAACAAATTATTGAGCTCGGCTATGGCTATAATATGCACGGAGATATTAAGTGGCGTGCCGTTACTCCGCTAAGCTTAATAAATACTGGAAGAACATTTCATTTATACGGAGTGGAGAACGAAGAGTCACAGGAAATTAAATGTTATCTGATTGAACGTATAATTGATATAAGATTCGGTGATAAAAAAAGCTCAATTAAAAAACTACCGGCGGCTTACAATATATATGAAAAATCATGGGGGACTTACAGCGGCGGCGAAGCTTATGATGTAGAGTTAAAATTTACAGAGAAGACTGGTAAACTTATTAAAGATAAAATCTGGATTGAAAATCAGGAGATAACTGAAAAAGATGATGCTGTATTTATGAAAATGAAAGTAAAACTTTCCTATGAATTTATTGCATGGGTAATGGGCTGGGGAAAAGAAGTTGAAGTGATAAAACCAAAGGAGTTAAAAAAAGAAATAACTCAGAGAGCAAAGGATATAATTTTCTTATATAAGTAATTTAACCACAGAGAACACGGATTAATATTCACAGAGTGCACAGAGTTATAAATTAAAAATTTAAATTCTGTGTACTCTGAGTAAGACTCTGTGTCCTCTGTGGTTAAAATTATGAACCTATCATTTTTTCAAACTCATCTTCATCCAGAATTTTCACACCAAGTGATTTTGCCTTATCAAGCTTGCTGCCTGCATCGCTTCCTGCGAGAAGGAAATCCGTTTTTTTGCTGACAGAAGAAGATGTCTTTCCGCCTAAGTCCTCAATAATCTTTCCTGCATCCTCGCGTTTGTATTTTTCAAGTGTTCCTGTAAGAACAAAAGTTTTATTATTAAAGAGCGGATTTATTTTCTGAGTTATAGATTTATCTATCTCGAATTTTAACCCTGCCTTGCGGAGCCTTTCAACTAATTTTAAATTATGCTTATCTGCAAAAAAATTTGCAACGCTTTCTGATATTTTCGGACCGATCTCATACACCTCGTTAATTTCTTCCTGTGAAGCGCTCATTAATTTATCTATCGAGCCGAAATGCTTTGCTAAAACTTTTGCAGTCCTTTCCCCTATATGACGGATGCCTAATGCAAATAAAACTTTGTCAAATGGTTTTTCTTTTGACTGCTCTATTCCGTTCAAAATATTTGCAATGCTCTTCTCGCCAAAGCGTTCAAGCTCAAGCAGTTCCTTCCTGTGATTATGCAGATCGTATATATCAGCATAATTTGAAATAAAACCTTTGCCAATAAATATTTCAATTATCTGAAATCCAAGTCCTTCTATTTCCATAGCATCGCGCTGGACGAAGTGTTCAATCCTTCCCTGCACCTGTGCGGGGCATGCTGAGTTAGGGCAGTAATAAGCAACTTCGCCTTCCGGTTTTTCCAATGGAGTATTACATACAGGACAATTTGTCGGATGAGGAAATTTTGGGGAATTCTTCGGACGTCTATCTAAAATAACTTCAACTACTTTTGGAATTACATCGCCGCCTTTTTCTATTTTTACATAGTCACCCTCACGAATATCTTTCCTTTCTATCTCATCAAAGTTATGTAATGTAGCACGCGCTATTGTAGAACCTGCAAGAAAAACAGGTTCAAGATTTGCAACGGGAGTTACTGTTCCTATTCTGCCGACCTGAAGCGTAATGCTTTTAATTTTTGTTATCTCCTGCTTTGCTTTGAATTTATATGCAACTGCCCATCGCGGCGATTTTGAAACACTGCCAAGCTCATCCTGCTGCGAAAGCGAATTTACCTTTACTACAACTCCGTCAATTTCATAGGGCAAATCATCTCTTGTCGCCTCAATCTTATCACAATACTTTTTTACTTCGTCAATTGAATTTACTTTTATCGCCTTATCATTAACAGGAAGCTTCAGCTCTTTAAGCAATTTCATATTATCAAAATGCGAAACAAGTCTCACATCGTCTGTACGTAAGTTGTATGCAAAAAACTGCAAGGGTCTTTGAGCCACTGATTTTGAATCCTTCTGCTTTAGTGTTCCTGCCGCAGTGTTGCGGGCATTTGCAAAAAGCTTTTCGCCCTTTAATTCCTGCTCTTCATTTATCTTTAAAAAATCTTCTTTCTTAAAAAATACTTCACCGCGCGCCTCAAAGTTTTCTATCTTACTGTGATTTACGGCTAGAGGTATGGAACGAAGAGTTTTTAGATTCTGAGTAATGTCATCGCCTTTTTCACCGTCACCGCGCGTAGCGCCTGTTTTTAATTTTCCATTCTCATATACAATAGAAACAGCAAGTCCGTCAAATTTTAGTTCGCATACGTATTCAATTTTTTCATTAGGTAGAAGTCCTCTTATACGCTTATCAAATTCAAACAGCTCATCTTCATTATAGGTATTTGCAAGCGAAAGCATGGGCACGGAGTGCTGCACAACTTTGAATGATTTAGTGGGTTCGCCTGAAACGCGATTTGTGGGAGAGTCCTCTGATTTCAGCTGCGGAAAATCTTTTTCGAGCTGCTCCAGCTCTTTCATCATCATATCATAGGTGTAATCTTCAATATCGGGCTGAGCTAAAGTATAATATTTGTAGTCAGCATCGGCGATTTTTTTTATTAGTTCAGTAATTCTTTTTTCTGCTGAGGATGGTGTGAGTGATTTCATAGAAAAATGATTTTATCTGAAGTGAATATCTCCGAAGTTATTGCAGTTAGAAGAGGCCGGGAATAAACCTCTTTTGTTTCTCATATAAATTCGCTTATAGGCATTAAAAAATCCGAAGGTAGAACCTTTGAAATTTACATTATAATATCCGGGAAGAAGCACATTATTTTTAAAAACAAAAAATGAATCATTTCCATCGTAAAAATACAAAGAAAGAGTATCTTTTTCAGGGACAGAAAAGTTTAAACTTATTGAATCGTTAGCGGGATTTGGATATGCCGGTCCGAAGGCTCTTCGTGTAAGACTATCGCGAAAGCACCAATCTGTATAATCACCTCCTAAAATTCTCCCTGTGGCATCTGCTCTTAAAATATCGTCATCATTCATCGTAGAAATACTACCCGTATTAACTACATCGGAATTATTGCAGCTGTATATTCCTGCCAGTAACAATATTACAAAGCACACAGGAAAAACATTACTCCAAAATCTACTCTTCTGAGACACCATTTTTATCTATATAAAGATTACGAAAATTTTTCCTGTCAAATTCCAATATCTTTCCGTTAATTTTTACTTCAATTAAATCTGCATTCGGAGTACCGAGATGAAAGAATTTTTTTGCTTTATATGTTTCGACGTACCCCTTTGTAAGATAAGTTCTTTTGGGATCATCAATTGACGTTGAGTCTGTATCGATTATTATCCATGTATTTTTATATGCTCCGATTTCTATTAATAACGAATCAGTCTTGGATGCAAGAAGCTTTTGTTTTTCTTCTTCAATCTTTCTTAATGAGTCCTGTATCTCTTCGGGAGTTTTTTTTCCTAAAATATTCTTTTCGTTTTCTTTTACAACTTCATCAAATGATTTTCTTTGTATCTCCGGTCCCTGAGTATTATTGCTGAGAAATAAAACATTTACCAATGAATATACACCGGCGCCTATTAATAAAAATATTACTATAATAAATAAAGTCTTTAAAGCAGATGAGTTTACATTTTTTGTTTTTACTATAAATCTTTTATCAGGGTCAGATGTTGTATTCTTTTTATCCTCTGTTTCCCGCTGTATCTCAATTGGTTTTTTCTCTCTTGGCGGCGGGAAATTAAATCCGTCGGAACTTTTCTTTTCTTCTTTTTTAATTTCTTTTTTTTCTTCTTTCTTCTCTTCTTTTACTACTTCAGCCTGCTCTTCTTTTACTTCCTTTACTGTTTCCTTCGGCTTTTCTTCTTCGATCTTTAATTCTTTCTTATCGTCATTTCTTTTAAACTCATCAATGTTAAACTTATCGAATACTTCTTCTTTTTTATCTTCAGGCTTAATTTTCTTTACTTCAAGCTTAGGCTGTTCAACAGGCACTTCTTTTTTTATATCTTCAAAGGCATCGAGCTTCTCTTCGGGAGGAAGTCTTTTAGTTGAATAGTTGCCAAGCTTTGCCAGTTCGTAGTCTTTTAAAATTCCGTCAGGGCTTAAGCCAATTGATTTTGCATATTGCCTTAAAAAGGCTCTGATATATGTCTGGGGCTGGAAAGTAAAATCGCCGTTTTCCATATTTTCAAGGACAGCCATATTCAGACGTGTATCTAAAGCGACATCTTTGAGAGTCATATTTTTTGACTCTCTGAAATATTTTAAATCTTCTGAGAATGTTTTTAGCATGTTTAATCGGGGGATATAAATACAAAAATACTTTTAATTTAAAACTAATTAAAGGGAGATATTTAACGTTTTGGTTAAATATTATCTGCAAAATAGGATTTCTCATTTTAAACGCAAAGCTGCGCAAAGCGATGATGCAAAACAGACAAAGTATTTTAACCCGAATTCTTTGGGGATTTCGCACAGACTGTGCGTACTTGTGTTTGAAATAAAAGTGGCGGGTATAAAAAAAAACCCGCGGCAATTGGGTGCTGCGGGTTTTTCAGTTCATAACAGATAATCAATGCCTCTTCTCTAAACAGAGATTATCTGCGTGGGTTGTAAAAATATATTTATGAAAGAGCTTAAAATTGTAACCCGGCTTAAGAGTTATTAAGCCGGATTATGGTATGAACCTTCTTAAAGGGGGTGATAAGAAAGTTCCAAAATTTATTTTTTTACAGGCTTCATAAACAACATTGCCACGAAGCATGTTACAATCACTAAAATTACTGCTGATGATAATGTTACCATTTGTTCTAGGGGGTTAGATTTAATTGAACAAAGATATACAGAAATCAACAGTTCACCAAATAATTCTACATTGATTTGTATCTTATAAAATAATCAATTTTTTAAACAATATTACCAATACAGCCCAAATTTTAAACTTATTGCATTAATTTTGTATCTTAATCTAAAAAAGGTAAGTTTTAAATTATATGTTATTTTAAAAGAAAATTCAATTAAATCCGGTTTGAATTTGAATTCGTAGGTTAAATATCACGGAATTGGACGGAAAGGGAAATTATAGGACATAAATTGTAATCAAAATTTTGCAGACCACAACCAATGAATTTAGTTCATTCGGGGATATAACAAAAACACCTCCTTTGTCACTGCTTGGGAGGTGTTTTGTTTAAAATCCAATTTATCACTTTAACTTAAAAAACTTTCGTATAAAATTTCTCAGTATATTCCTTTACCATTCGTTGGGTGCTGAAATATCCCGCAAGATTTTTAATCGATGCTCTCATTTTCTTTATCCATTCCACAGGAAGATTATTAGCATCTCTTAAATAGAACAA
>JBHEKU010000078.1:0-7769 GCA_041859205.1 Ignavibacteria bacterium
AAATCTTGATACAAGAACGGGTGAGGAAATAATGGCATTATTTGAAACGCTTCACGAAAACGGAAATACAATTATACTTGTAACGCACGAAGAAGATATTGCCAAGCATGCACACAGAATTATTAAGATAAGGGACGGTGAGATTGAATCGGATATGATTAATCCGGACAAAGTAAAAAAAACAGCAGTACCTGTTGAATAAAATTATGAAAACACTTTGAATTTTTTTCTTGAACTAAAGGAAAGTTTCGTAATTGCCATCAGTGCAATCACTGCGAATAAGCTACGTTCAGTGCTTGCTGCCCTCGGTATTATAATCGGCATCACTGCCGTAACGATTATGCAGACGGCAATAGAAGGCATCAACAGAGCGTTTAATAAAAGCATTGAAGCTGTAGGCGCAGATGTTTTATATGTTCAGAAATTCGAGTGGTTCGGGAAAGAAGACTGGAACGTTTATAAGAACAGGAAAGATATTAACATGGGAAATTTTACTTTCGTAGAAAGAAATATCCAAAGCGCAACTTCTTTATGTCCCAGTGTAGGTTCAATGAAAACATTGAAGTACGGTGATTTAGTTCTTGAGAACGTTCGAACAATAGGTACAACGGCTGAATATCAGGCAACACTCGGAATTAATATGAGTGAAGGAAGATTTATGACACAGCGTGAGTCCGACGGGGGATATCCTGTTGCAATGATAGGCGCAGATGTGAAGAAAGCATTTTTTGAAAATGTAAATCCTATTGGTAAAGCAATAAAAATCGGTACCTATAATTTCAGAGTAATCGGAGTAATAGAAAAACAGGGGAGCCTGCTTGGTATGAGCTTTGATAATCAGGTAATTATTCCTATTGAGTTATTCTTTAAATTATATGGGACTAAAAGAAGCATATCTATAAATATAAAGGCAGCCGACTTAAATAATCTTGATGAGACTAAAGAAGAAGTAATTGCTTTGATGAAGAAGACAAGAAAAATTTCTTACGGCGGCAGAGATGACTTCGGTGTTAACCAGCAGGAAGCTTTTAAGAGCACATACGAATCGCTTACAGGACTTATAAAAATTATCGGAACAATGATAACAATGCTTGCATTGATTGTAGGTTCTATCGGTATTGCAAATATTATGTTTGTTACTGTGAAAGAGCGGACAAAAGAAATCGGCATACGTAAAGCAATCGGCGCAAAGCGGCGTACTATACTTATGCAGTTTCTGATTGAGTCAGTAACAATCTGTCTGCTTGGCGGAGTAATAGGTCTTTTGATTTCATTACCTATAAGTTTTATTATAGATGCGTTTATATTACCGACTGCAATTCCGCTGTGGATAGTATTCCTTGCAATATTTATCTCAGTATTTTTCGGAGTGCTTTCAGGATTTTTCCCTGCATGGACTGCTGCAAAAATGGACCCTGTAGATGCGCTTCGTTATGAATAATTACGAATATAAAATGAGTAACAATAAACGAATTACTAATAACGACTGCAAACCGGCAACTATTAACTGACAACTAAAAACAATGGGATATTTTGAAAATATATTGCTTGCATTAAACTCGCTGAGAACAAATAAGCTTCGCGCTATTCTTACGCTGCTTGGTATTGTCATTGGTGTTTTTTCGATTATAGCAATTATGACTTTGCTGAACGCTTTGCAGGCAGGGATTGATACAGGTTTAAGTCAGTTAGGCAGTAATACATTTCAGATTCAAAAATTCCCGGCAATTCAGTTCGGTCCCGGTAATTCTAAACTTCGCAATAGACCTGATATAACTTATGATGAAGGTGTCCGATTAAAAGAAAGAGCAACGGTTTACAAATACATGTCGCTGGAGTTTTATGAGTTCGCAAAAACATTTAAGTACGAATCAGAGTCTACTAATCCAAATTTTACAATCGGCGGTGTCATTCCGGATTTTCTCCCATGTAATGATTTTTCCATTCAGGAAGGAAGATTTTTTACAGAGACAGAAGTGTTCAGCGCATCACCTGTTTGTGTAATAGGTCTTGAAACCGTTGATAAATTATTCAAGAATATAAACCCTATTGGTAAACAAATACTCCTCGATGGAAGGCAATTTACAATTATAGGTATTTACGCTTCTAAAGGTTCGGGGTTTGGCCAGACACAGGATAATTATGCATTTGTTCCGATTACAAGATTTTTGCAGGCATGGGGCTCAAGAGAAAAATCATGCAACATTGCAATTCAAGCTCCGAGCAAAGAAACATATAATGAGTGTCAGGAAAATGTGATAAGTGTATTCAGAGTAATCAGAAAAGTTAAGCCCGGTGAAGCAGATAATTTTGAGATCTACTCAAACGAATCTTTGATGGGAACAGTGAATAGTTTCACACAGTATTTTAAATACGGCGCAGGAGTTATTTCATTTATTTCACTTTTGGCAGCAGGCGTTGGCATTATGAATATTATGTTAGTATCGGTAACTGAACGTACAAAAGAAATCGGTATTCGCAAAGCCATAGGCGCAAAGAATGTAGTTATACTCCGGCAGTTTTTAATTGAAGCAGTAACGTTATGTCTCATTGGAGGAATTATCGGTATTGTACTGGGAATTGCAGTAGGAAATGCAGTAGGTATATTTTTAAATTCTCCTGTAGTAATTCCTTATGACTGGGTGCTTATCGGACTTGTTGTCTGCAGCGCTGTAGGTATCGGCTTCGGAATGTATCCTGCTTATAAAGCAGCTCAGTTGAATCCAATTGATGCATTGAGATATGAGTAAAAGGTCTAAGCTGTTTTCTTCCGGACTTTGACAGAATTCATAAGTACTGAGTTTATTTCATCACTTAGCCACTTGTGATAGGTGGTTTCTAAATATATCTCCAGTTTGTAAATTGAATCTGATTTTTTTCTTTTAGATTCTGTAAAGAAGTAATTTACTAAAGTTGTAATCCCTTCACAAAAATTGAATCCCTGCTCATAATAAGAATCAGAAACCTTGCAGTTTTCTTTTAAATATTTTTTATAGGCATCTAAAAAATATTTAAGCGTTTCATAATATTCTTCGTTTATCAGGCTAAGTTTGTAAAAGTTCTTTATCTGAAGTTCTTTTATAAGCAGATTAGTCGGTAAATCAAACAAAGAAAATTGAGAAATGTGCTTTAAAGAGCTTTCGAAGTTTCCAAGATTAAAATCTATCAAAGCAGAAGCAAAAATTTTCATATTATTCTGATGCTCATCCAGAAGTTTTACTGTGTATGTTTCTGAAAATTTCTTAGCCCATTCAATTTCATTCAGGTCCATTGCTACTCTTATTGCTCTGTTAAATTTAAAAGTGTTAATAGGCTTGTAGTGATTATCAAAGTAAAAATCGTTTTGAAGGGCATAATTTATTACGTCAAATTTTAAACGCAAATATTCGGGTTCTTTCTTCTTGCTTAATAAATTAATAATTGAGCTTGAAATGTGAAGAAGACCTTCTTTGCCGAAATTTGATACATTATTCTTAAATGAATCGGTCAGCTTGTAAATATATTTTTCAAAATTGCTTAAATCAATCGAAATCAATATTGAATAAATAGCCAGTTTTTGTATCTCAAGGTCTTCATCAAATCCTTCACGTTCATTAAAGTACTTTTCGAAATCAATACTATTTAAAAATGCAAATATGTTGTTTGATGTATTATTTGTTTTGAAAAGTCCATTTTGGGTATTTATTGTCATTAGCAAATGCTCAGCGTGATGGAGGAAAAAATTTAACAAATTTTCCGATTGCATCTGAAACAAAGGGAGTGTTTCGTTTCTTTTGCCGTTAAGTCTTTTAACTGAAACACCGTTATTCTGAAGGAACATTTTATTTATAAAAGCATAGTGATCCATTTTTATCGAGTCCTGAAATTCTGCCATATCATCATATACTTGCTCAGATCTTTTCGCTAATTGTCTTCTTAGAAGCGTAGTAATAAAAAAATCATCATAAGCCCCTTTATTTTTTTTAATTGAGTCAATAGTGATAAACTCTTCGCCCAGTTTTAATAACTCCCAATTATAAGTCCTTATCAAACTATCCTTTTTTGAATCCGTTAAATCTGATTTCTTAAAAAATTTTCTTAGTATTTCAGATTTAGAAATATTAAAATCCGGATAATATTTAATAAGAAATTTATAATAGGAAGTTAAATCTCTTCCGTTAGTAAAGTAAGGAGAGGCAAGGAATTTTTCAAAATCTTTAATTTCCTCTATGGAGAAAGTTCTTATTAAATCTATTAGCTTCGAGTTTTCCAATTGGCTTTATGTTTGACAAATGGAATATTAAAAATATATGAATAAATAGCAAATTAAAATGTCATCGCACAAAAAATATCGATATTATTATTGACAAAATTAGTTTTTTCTCTTTGTAAGAAATTGATTGAAAAGATAAATTGAAGGCAGTTTATTTATTAAATTAAGCAGCGCTCCAATGAAAAAAATTATTGTACTTTTTCTTATAATTTTTGTATCGCAGTCAGTTTTTTCGCAGTCTAAAGAAGTTACAACAACTTCTACTTCTGAAGTAATTTATAATGCTCCGTCTAACCCGGTTGTAGAGCAAATTGTTAAAAATATAACACAGGCGAGGAAAAGCGGAGATTTTACAAACCAAAAATATTGGGAAGGTAAACTTAACGAAATAACTAAGCCGCAGGTTCTTGAAGGGAGTTCAACTAAGTTCAATGTAATAAGAAACAACGAGCAGGAAAACCCTGTTTCGGTGCTTAACCTTACTACTTTAGCCGGCTCTTCCACTCTAATTCAGGCAAATGCAATCTCAAGAGAGCGCGTTACCGGTCATATATATGCCGCAGTAGGGTTGTATGGCGGCGGAAATCGCGATACTCTTAAAGTTTATCGCTCAACAAACAATGGAATTAGTTTCAATTTAATTTTAACACTTGCGTTTCTTGATCTGAGAATCACTAATAATGGATTAGATATTGAAGCTGTTTCTAAAGGAGATTCTTCTTATGCTTTTATTGCAATGAACTATACATATGCAGGCACTTACACATGTGAAGTAATAAGAGTTCGTCAGGATGGCGGAATGCTCGCCTCATCCGGACCTTATGGGTCAGCAGGTTCAAAGAAATATATTAATGGCAGGGTAACAAGCGATAATGCTGCTTATACTACAGCTTCTTATGTATATTTATCAGTAACGTTAGATTCGGCTGTTACAGGCGGAAAAAGACTAGTTCAAAAGTTATACATATGCCAAGCACCATTTTCGCCCTTGTTTAGTTTCACCTCAGGGTATCAAAACCCTGCATTTCGAGGTTGTTATGGATATTCTCCCGATGCAGTTGCCCCTGATTCCGCAAAATTAGAAACCGATGTTGCATTTGTCAATACTACTTCTAATGTTGACGAACTTTATACCGTTACTATAGTTAGAGGAATTCCTACATTTTATTATAATGGCACATCATTGAATTTTACTAAAAGCACTACTTATGGAAGTACTGAACCAACACTACTTCTGAATGTACCTGATGATAAATTAAAAGAAAGTCCGAGATTTGCTGCCACAGGGTATCTAAATAACTCCGCTATGGTAGTTACACGAAGACTGTATGGCGGCGGCGACTGGGACCCTTTTTATTTTTATTACGCTGATATTTCTGAAGCAAGTTCTGTATTTACATCCGGATATGTTGAGAGCTCAAGTGATACAACATTTGGCGTTTCCGTAGCTGCTTTGTATCGCTCAAACGGCACTTATCTTTTTGCTTTTAATAATAGAAGAAGTTCTTCTACAAGTGACATTTTTACTAAGCAATTTAGAAACGGCGCACTGGGGACGGTTGTTCAAGCAAATCCGAGTGGAACACCAGGAACTCAACTATGGGGCTCCCCAGACGCGAGTTTCAGAAATGTTAATAACGACTCATGTTTGGTAATCTGGAGCGGTAAAGATGGCACCGGTTCTTATGTTACAGGAGGGTGTTCAGGTCCTTTTATAGGAATTGGCTCTAATAGTTCAATAGCTGATGGATATAGTTTATCGCAGAATTTTCCTAATCCATTTAATCCAACAACAGTGATAAATTTCTCTCTGCCGTTAAAGAATTTTGTAACAATAAAAGTGTATGATGTGAACGGAAAGGAAATTGCTGAATTGATAAATGCGGAAAAGCAGGCAGGAGAAAATTCAATCGAGTTTAACGGCTCAAATCTTTCAAGTGGAGTTTATTATTATAAACTCACTGCAGGTGATTTTTCTCAGGTAAGAAAAATGATTTTAGTAAAATAATTATTTTGATTCTGTCCTGACGACGATTATTAAGAAATTTGTATTACGCAGTTAAATCTCTTTCGTTAGTGTATTAAGGGGAGGCAAGGAACTATTCAATAACTTCTATTTCCTATAGGGAGAAAATACTTTTTAAATCGATTTGCTTCGAGTTTTTCAACCGGTTTTATGTTTGACAAACGGAGTATCAGAAATATATGAATAAATAGTAGATTAAAATGTCATCGTACCAAAATTTTCGATAGTATTATTGACAAATTTAAATTTTTCTCTTTGATTAAAATTAGGTAGAATAATAATTTGATTCAAATAAAATCCTTTATGAGAAAAAAATCACTTTTTTTAATTTTCGTTTTCAGTTTGATCTGCGTGCAAAATATTTTTGCCCAGAGATACTGGAATACTGCAGCGCAGTTTAACGGTACAAATCACATTTCGGTAGCACCTTCCGCTAACCTGAACACACTCAGTGGAAGTTTTTCAGCTGAGTGCTGGTTCAATTCCGGCAACATCAATACAACCGCAACCTTGTTTGGAAAAGAATCTTTTAGAATTTTATTAGAATCTGTCAGTGCGGATTTTGTAAGAGTCAGGGTTCAACTTAACGGCTCAACTTACTTGTACAGTAGTACTTATAACTATTTTTCAAAAAATAGATGGAATCACGTTGCTGTAACTTATGATTCAGTTACGACGGGCTTATTGCGTATTTATTATAACGGAAATCTTGATACAACAAGAACCGGAGCCAATATAGGACCAAGGGTTGGAAATGATTCTTTAACTATTGGTAATGGATTATTCGGAGCTTATAAAGGTATGATAGATGATATAAGAATATGGGATAGAGCTCTAACGAACGCGGAAGTTACTGCAAACTTCAGAAATCCTTACTATGGTGCTTTGAACACTTACAATGCAGCAAATTATCAAAGTGGAATAATTCTGGCATGTTCATTTGATTTTCCTGCCAGTGGTCCTTTTACGAGTTTATATTTTTACGATGGCTATAATTCTTACTATAACAGGGGGGCAGCTTCAGTTAATTTAGGAAAGAATCCGTCGCAAACTCTCGCAGTAAATTATTCATTGAAGTTAGACGGCTTTGGTTACGGAAGAGCTATTCAAAGTCCTAACATTAATTTAAACGCACCACTTACAGTCGAAGCATGGGTCTATCCTACATCATTTGGTCCCGCAGAACAATTCATTCTAAAAAAAGGAACTAATTATAGTATTTCGATAACACCAACAGGGGTCGTTTATTACTATTATGGCTCATCTGCCGGCCTCTCAAATAGGGCACTGCCTCTTAATCAATGGACACATATAGCAGTCAAGTTCGAGCCAAACGGAATAGGAACGTTATATCTGAACGGCACTCTGAATGCAGCATATAATTTAGGCGCAATACCGCCAATAGGACTGGATACACTTTTAATCGGCACGAATTCAAATGGAGTAGGGCGTTTTAAAGGATACATAGATGCAGTAAAAATTTCGAATTAT
>JBHEKU010000289.1:0-8756 GCA_041859205.1 Ignavibacteria bacterium
TAAACTGGACAGATATTTCAGGCAACTTGCCCAATGTTCCTATGGGTGATGTGATTCCTCATCCGCTTACAGATAACTTAATCTATGTTGGCACAGAAATGGGATGTTATAAAACAACTAATGCAGGAGTGAACTGGTATAGATGGAATAACGGAATGCCTGAGGCGTCAATTGTAACTGAAATGGTTGCAATAGACAGTTTGTCAACACGAGGAAGGTATTATATTATAGCGGCAACTTATGGAAGATCTATGTTTATGCGTGAAGTATCAGGAGATGACCCTATAGGAATCAGTACAATTAATTCAAATATTCCTGCCTCCTTTTCTTTAAAGCAAAACTATCCGAACCCATTTAACCCTGTTACTAATATTAATTTTGAACTTCCTGTTAAAGAATTTGTTAATGTTAAAATTTTTGATATTTCCGGGAAAGAAATTCAAACTATTGTTAATGAAAATTTGAATGCTGGAGTTTACAATTATTCTTTTGATGGCGCAGCGCTTTCAAGCGGAGTATATTTTTACAGAATATCAGCAGGAAAGTATTCTGAAGCAAAAAGAATGATGCTATTGAAATAGAAAAAAAATTATTTTGAATTATATAAAAGCCCATGAAAAAAAAATCACGGGCTTTTTTTGTTGTATTCAAAATAGCAACTTTTCAATTATTTTACATAAATAGTACCTTTTTATTGCAATTTAAAATGTTATGAATTTTCAATAATATTAATTTTCCTATAAAATTCTAACATCAAATAATAAAATGGAATACAGAATAGAGCACGATACAATGGGCGAAGTAAAAGTACCGGCTGATAAATATTGGGGCGCGCAGACACAGAGATCGAAAGAAAATTTTACAATCGGCGGTAACTTAATGCCAAAAGAAGTTGTATATGCTTTTGCAATTTTGAAAAAAGCTGCAGCTATGGCAAACTTTGAGTGCGGCGTATTAGCTGAAGATAAAATGAAACTGATAGGACAAGTGTGCGATGAAATTCTGGAAGGGAAATTAGATAATGAGTTTCCTTTAGTTGTATGGCAGACGGGTTCAGGCACGCAGTCAAATATGAATGTGAATGAAGTAATTGCAAATCGCGGGCATGTTTTGAACGGAGGTAAGTTATCAGATGAAAAGAAAATTTTACATGCTAACGATGATGTAAATAAATCACAATCCTCCAATGATACTTTCCCGACTGCAATGCACATTGCAGCTTATAAAATTTTAATCGATAATACATTACCGAATACCGATAAGCTGAGAAATACTTTGCATGAAAAATCAGAGAAGTATATGGATGTTGTGAAAATCGGAAGAACGCATTTAATGGATGCAACTCCGCTAACACTGGGGCAGGAATTTTCGGGGTATGTTTCGCAGCTTGATCACGGTATGAAGGCAATTAAAAACTCGCTTGAGCATTTGTCTGAACTTGCACTTGGCGGCTCAGCAGTCGGAACAGGACTAAACGTTCCTAAGAACTATGATGTGATTGTTGCAAAGCATATTGCTGAGCTTACAGGTTTGCCATTCAAAACTGCAAAAAATAAATTCGAAGCGCTTGCAGCCCATGATGCAATCGTAGAGTCATCAGGCGCGTTAAAAACCCTTGCCTGTAGCTTAATGAAAATTGCAAACGATGTAAGATTACTCGCATCAGGACCGAGAAGCGGAATAGGGGAGATAATCATTCCTGAAAACGAACCAGGCTCATCTATTATGCCGGGCAAAGTAAATCCTACACAAGCAGAAGCTATGACTATGGTATGTGCACAGGTAGTGGGAAATGATATGGCAATTAACGTTGGCGGAATGACTGGGCATTTTGAACTGAATGTATTTAAGCCGGTAATGATATTTAATTTTTTAAATTCAGCAAGGCTTCTTGGTGACGCATGTGATTCATTCGATAAGCATTGTGCTATCGGCATTGAACCGAATTATGCAAGAATAAATGTGCAATTAGAAAACTCACTCATGCTTGTAACAGCATTGAATACACATATAGGATATGAAAATGCTGCAAAGATTGCTAAGAAGGCACATAAAGAAAATAAAACTTTAAGAGAAGCAGCAATAGAATTAGGCTTGTTGACAGATGCTGAATTCACTGCTAAAGTTGACCCGAAAAAAATGGTAGGGAACATATAAGGTTAACATTTCGTTTAAACATTAGTATTCTTATATGTGTAACTTTGGTATGGGGTAAATTTAAATGAATATCTACATAGTAACTTTTCCTCTAAATTAATTTAACAATCTAAAATATATTAATGTTAAGATTTAAAGCAGACAGAAAAACTCTAATTTTCATGTTCATTACAACTTCACTGTTGATAATACAGTGGAATTACAGCACTCTTGATCAGGGAAATTTCAGCGCTCTCAATATCTTCCTGTTCATTTGGGCAATGTTCATGGCAGTTACAGTAGCTACAATGACACACAATCACAACCACCTCCCTATGTGGAAAAATAAATACCTGAACATTCTTACTGACTGGTGGCTGACCTGCTTTTACGGTTTTCCGGTCTTTGCATGGATACCTACTCATAACAAAAACCATCACAGACTTAATAACAAAGAAGGTGATTACACTATAACATACAGATTCAGCGAGAAGAATAATTTCTTTACTCTTATTTCATATCCGACTATCAGTGGATTTTATCAGCAAAAGGCAATCAAAGACCATCTTAGCGAATTAAAGAAAACGAATAAAGAAAAATTCTGGCTTTGCATTGCTCAGTATTTTGTACTGGCTGTATTTATAGCTGCATTCTTAATTCTTGACTGGAAAAAAGCATTACTGTATGTAGTTATTCCACAGCAGTTTTCCTTATTCAGTGTTCTGATTTTCAACTACTTGCAGCATGTACACGCTGACGAAGAATCTGAAACCGACCACTCAAGAAATTTTGTTGGCGGCTTAAATTTCTTTTTGTTTAACAACGGATTCCACACAGTTCATCATGACAGAGCAGGATTACACTGGAGCGAAGCTCCGGCAGCGCATGCGAAAATTGCTCATAAGATTGACCCTGAGTTAAATCAAAGAAGTTTCTGGTGGTATATTATAAAGACATATTTCATAGGTCCATTAACTCCAAAAGCCAGAAGAGAGAGAAGCAGAAGATTAGACAGAATTGCTAAACAGAAAATGCAATCGGCTTAATACACATAAAATATTTTGTAATAAAACAAGAAATCCTGCTATGAAAATTCACAGCAGGATTTTTTTTATATATCGAATAAATTAAATTCTATTTATTCACTTCATCGAAAGCTTTTTTAAATTGTTTCTCTGTTTGCTTACCCACTAAACTTTTAACGAGTTTACCATTCTTGAAAAAGAATGTTGAAGGAATTGCTCCCTCCCAGTTTTTATCAAGCATGGTAATAAGTTTTTCATCTTTATCGAATGCATTATAGTAGGAAACAAAATCAACGTTGTTTTTTGCAAGGAACGGTTTCGTTTTAGATTCAAGATCTCCGGTTTCATCGAGCGAAATTAAAATCAGCTTTGAATCATCTGAGTTTTCTTTGCCGAATTTAACTAAGTCAGGAAACTCTTCCTTACAAGGACCGCACCAGTAAGCCCATAAGTTTATTACGACTACTTTATCATCACTCTCTTTTAATATTTCCTTAAGAATATCTTCCTTAAGCGGTTTTAAATCCTGCGCATTTGCAAAATTGAGTGATATAAATATTGTTGACAGAAGGACTAAATTTTTTAATATTTTCATTTATAATTTTAAGTAAATTATTTTCTTTTAACACCGCAGCCGAATGATACTGTTGTTGATTTTGATACAGGCTTGCCTGCAATTAATTCGTCTAAAGCATTTTTTAAATCGGATGTAGTTACTTTTGAAGCGTCCTTATCATCATCGATTCTTCCGTGGTAAACTAATGTCATATTTTTATCGATTACAAATACTTCCGGAGTTCTTAGCGCGCCGAACTGATCTGCAACAACATTTCCATCATCTTTCAAGACAGGGAAAGGATATCCTTTTTCTGCAGAATGTTCTTTTACTCTGTCAGTTGATTCGGTATTATTTGAGTTAACTGCCCAGAAAGTTACTCCCTGCGCGGAATAATCATTTGCCAGTTTTGTAATTCTTTCTGTGTAAGGCTGAACGAAAGGGCATTCGCATGACCAGAACATTACTACTGTGTAACCGTTTGTATTTTGTGAAAGGGTATAAGAGTTACCATCGTAATTTGTGATAGTGAAATCAGATACTTTATCTCCTATTTTTAAGTCAGAAGGATTACCTGCTGAATAGGAAATTGAAGTTACGGCGAATGTAAGTAGCACTAAGAAAATTACTGATTTTAACTTTGACATTTTTATTTCTCCTTGGTTGTTTTAAAGATTTATCTTAATAACATTTTATAACTAATAAAGTTCATAAAAAAATGTGATATAAATCATTTTTTATGCCACTAATTTTATCGATTTTTACATAGAAATAAAACTTAAATAATCATCCTTTTAAACTTCATTTAATCTTTAATATATATGAGGTATTTTAATAACATAAATTCATAAATCCCATGATACACGACTTCGCAAACAGAATTGTAAATCCCGAAAAAGCCGTTGAAATTGTAAAATCAGGCGATAGAGTATATTTGCACGCTAATAGCTGTTATCCCGAATTACTCGTAAAAGCACTTTGCAACAGATATAATGAGCTTAACAATGTAGAAATTTGCCATTTAACATCATTTACAACCGCACCTTATGTCGAGCCACATATGGAAGGCCATTTCCGTCATAATGCACTTTTTACAGGCAACAACGTTAGAAAAGCAGTACAAGCCGGTAAAGCAGATTTCACCCCGATATTCTTATCTGAAATTCCAATATTATTCGAAAGCGGCAGGTTTCCGATTGATGTGTGCTTTTTGCATCTCTCAATGCCGGATTCACATGGCTATTGTTCCTTTGGTGTTAGTAACGAGTGCTCAAAAGTAGCTGCGGAAAATTCAAAGGTTATAGTTGCGCAGTTGAATAAGCAGATGCCGAGAGTGCTTGGAGACAACTTTATTCACATAGATAAAATTGATTATATAGTTGAGTGTGATATCGCATTGCCTGAACTCCCTATGGTTGACCCGAATATGGGCAAGGAAGAAAAAGCAGTTTACAGAAAAATAGCTGAAAATATTTCTACTTTAATTAAAGACGGCGATACTTTACAAATGGGTATCGGCGCTATTCCCGATGCAGTGCTTCCTTATTTGAGAGAAAAGAATGACTTAGGAATTCATACAGAAATGTTCTCAGACAGCTTAATAGATTTGATAGAACTTGGAGTAGTTAACGGTGACAGAAAGACATTACTGCCGGGAAAAGTAGTTTCCAGCTTTGTCATCGGAACGAAAAAAATATTCGATTATATTGATGATAATTCTCTGATTGAATTCAGAACGTCTAAATTCGTTAACGATCCGTTTACGATTGCAAGAAACGATAATATGATTTCAATTAATTCATGTATTGAAGTTGATATTACCGGACAAGTATGCGCAGATTCTATAGGTCATAAAATTTATTCAGGATTCGGCGGACAGGTTGATTTTATCCGCGGTTCGGCAAGAAGCAAAAACGGCAAACCTATTATGGCATTTGCATCAACTGCAAAAGGTGATACAATTTCCAAGATTAAGCCGTTCTTAACTCCGGGCGCAGGTGTTACAACTTCAAGAGGAGATGTTCATTTTGTGATTACTGAATTTGGTATTGCAGATTTATTCGGCAAGACATTAAGACAAAGAGCTGAACTATTAATTAATATTGCTCATCCAAATTTCAGAGATGAATTAACGCAAAGAGCTAAAGAACTAAATTATTTGAATTAATCTCCGTATTAAAAATTTGAGTAAAAAAGAACTGGCAATAGTACTTGTAAGCGGCGGAATGGACAGCGCGTTAACGGCTGCCTATGCTTCAAAAAAATATGAACTTGCCTTTCTGCACATAAACTATGGGCAGAAAACAGAGAAAAGAGAACTGAAAGCTTTCAAGGATATTGCAAGATATTACCACGTCAAAAAAAGATTAGTTGTTGATATAAGATACCTTAGAGAAATCGGAGGTTCATCACTAACTGACACGCATATTAAAATCGAAAAAGCTAATTTGCAAAAGGTCAGCTCTAAAAATAAAAATGTTCCGAATTCTTATGTCCCTTTCCGCAATGCTAACATACTTGCAATTGCGACAAGCTGGGCAGAAGTAATTGGCGCAAAGCATATTTATATAGGAGCAGTGGAAGAAGATTCCAGCGGATATCCTGACTGCAGAAAAGATTTTTTTGATGCTTACAATAAAATGATAGAGAAGGGAACGAAGCCTTCAACAAAAATAAAAATAGAAACACCTATAATAAATTTATCGAAGAAAGATATTGTTTTAAAATCCATACAGATGAAATCACCGGTTCATCTCTCGTGGTCTTGTTATAAAAGTAATACTGAGGCTTGCGGTGAGTGCGATAGCTGCGCATTGAGGCTCAGAGGATTTCAGCTAGCAAAAAAGGAAGACCCCATTCCATATAAGAAACGACCATTTTACAACTAAACTTGTCTAATGAAAGATAGTAAAGTCCTGAAAGTTGCCGCCGTCCTTTTTATTCTGGGTGTATCCGTTTTTGCATTAAAAACGCTTCAGGCAATACTGCTGCCGTTTTTTATAGCAATCATTATAGCATTTATATTTGAACCGTTCTTTGAATTACTAAAAAAGAAAAGAGTACCATCATTTTTAGCCATAGTAATTGTAATACTTACTATAGTTATAATTGCAAACATTGTAAGTGTATTTATACTTACAAGTGTTGGTCCATTCACTGCCGGAATTCCTAAATATCAGGATAAGTTTAACTTGTTACTGCAATATGCTGCAGATAATCTCAAAAATTACGGAATAGATGCTATAGCTCTAAGGGAATCGATGAATCTGAAAAATATAATTCAGGATAGCTCAGTTCAGGGATGGATAACTTCGGTATTCACCGGCATTGCCAGTATATTCGGTGATTTTGTGCTTATTCTTATTTATGTAATTTTTATTCTTTCTGAGCTAGGAAGTTTAAAACGCAGAGTGCTAAGAGCTTTCTCGGAAGAGCGCGCAAGAAGAATCGCTAATACGATGGGCGATATTTTTCTTGACGTGCGAAGGTATATCGTTGGGAAGACAGTTATAAATCTTTTGCACGCTATTCTAATAGGTATAATTCTTTGGTTATTCGATGTTGATTTTTATATTGTATGGGCATTCCTGTCTTTTCTGATGCATTACATTCCTACGATTGGTTCTATGATTGCAACTATACTGCCGTTCATGACTGCTCTGGTGCAATTCGATAGCTTTGGAACTGCAATAGTAATACTTATAATTTTAATAGTTCTGGCAAACGTTGTCGGCAATATTATTGAGCCTCAGGTTTTGGGGGATAAATTGGATTTAAGTCCAATATTATTATTATTATCTTTGATAATGTGGGGTTATGTATGGGGAGTAATGGGTATGATTCTTTCCATACCGATTATGAGCATGATAAAAATTGTCCTTATGAATTTTGAATCCACGCGGCCGGTAGCTATATTAATGAGTTATAATCAGAGTTCAATAACAGATATCAAAAAAGAGAACTTATATACACATAAGATAAAGAAGATATTAACACCTAAGAAAAAAGTTAAGAAAGATGATGTTTAGCAAGTGCAGTTTATTCATAATAATACATTAAAATTTTTTATTCACTAAAACATATAAAACCACAGGAGAAAAAATGCCTTACTCAATGAAGTTGAAAGATTGGGTGCAGGAATGCGCTGATCTTTGTAAACCCGATGCCATTTATTGGTGCAACGGTTCAGATGAAGAATATCAAATGCTCGTAAATAAAATGCTTGAAGATGGTACTTTCCATAAACTCAATGAGGAAACTTATCCGAACAGTTATTTATCATATTCAAATCCAAACGACGTAGCACGTGTAGAACACTGTACATTTATTTGTACTAAAGATAAAAAGGATGCCGGTGTCACAAATAATTGGAAATCGCCTGAAGAGATGAAAGAAATAATGAAAGGAATTTATGAAGGATGTATGAAGGGCAGAACAATGTACGTTGTGCCTTACGTAATGGGTCCGCTTGGCGCTCCTGCTTCTAAAGTAGGCGTTGAACTTACCGATTCACCTTATGTAGTTGCCAATATGAAAATCATGACGAGAATGGGGCAGAAAGCTCTTGACCAGATGAAAGATGAATACGATTACGTTGCAGGTCTTCATTCAGTTGCAGACTGCAATCCTGATAGAAGATATATCGCGCATTTCCCTGAAGAGTATTTGATATGGTCTGTCGGTTCAGGTTACGGCGGTAACGCTTTACTCGGTAAAAAGTGTTTCGCGCTTCGTATAGCTTCATGGCTTGCTAAGCAGGAAGGCTGGATGGCTGAACACATGCTTATCCTTGAACTTGAAACTCCTGACGGTAAAAAATCATATATCACAGCAGCTTTACCATCTGCCTGCGGAAAGACAAATCTTGCTATGATGGTATCAGCTCTTGAAGATCAGGGCTATAAAGTAAAAACAGTCGGCGATGATATCGCATGGATGTATATCGGCGAAGACGGCAGATTATATGCTATTAATCCTGAAGCAGGATTCTTCGGCGTAGCTCCCGGCACAAACCCAAAGACAAATCCGAATGCAATTGC
>JBHEKU010000210.1:0-3745 GCA_041859205.1 Ignavibacteria bacterium
AATTATCTCAGGAACACAAAATGGAGCTTTAACTTCTGTCAGTCAGATTTCTACATCTATTCCATCCGGTTTTTCGCTAAAGCAAAACTATCCTAATCCGTTCAACCCGGCAACGAAAATTTCTTTTGATATTAAAAACTCAACTTTCGCATCACTGAGAATTTTTGATATGACAGGTAAAGAAGTTAAATCACTGGTGAATGAAAACATTGCTGCAGGAAGTTATGAAATTAATTTCAATGCAAGCGAGCTCAACAGCGGAGTATATTTCTACACGTTGCAAACAAATGAATTTACTGAAACAAAAAAGATGATTCTGGTAAAATAAAATTATTTCTGTTTATGGTTTTTCAAAGCCTTGCTTCAAAAAAAGCAGGGCTTTTTTATTACTCTTTTTTCATTTAATTTTATCCTTTCTCTGCATACCTTGTTGTTCATGAACCTTGAAGAACTAAATATACCGCGCTGTAAAAATTTCTCCGGCTACAAACCGTGTGTATCATACGAGAACTGCCTTAAAGACGGCTGCAAGCTTGATAGCAGCATGACAAGGATCGGCAAAAAGATTTTAATAATCTCTCTTGATGCAATGGGCAACGTGCTTTACAACACTCCTATATTAAGAGCGCTGAAAAGAAAATACAAAGAATGCACAATCTACTGGATAACAATGCCCAACGCCGAAAAAATTCTACACAATAACAATTTTATTGACAGAGTTTTTACGTGGACTGATGAGCACAGAATGATTTTAAGACAGATGGATTTTGATTTGCTGTTTAACGGAGACAAATCTGATTATGCCTGCGCATTCGCAAATGAAATTAACTCAAAAGAAAAGTTCGGATTCTTACTGAACAAAGACGGAAAAATTATTCCCGCCAATAAGGGCGCGATGTACTCTTACAATCTGGGATTAGATGATGAGCTTAAGTTCCGCATTAATCAAAGAAGCGGGATAGATATTCTGCACGAAGTGTTCGAGCTTGAGTATCAGAGAGATGAATATGTTTTTTCTTTTACGCTTGAAGAGCAGGAATTTATAGACAAGTTCAAAGAGCATCATAAATACGAACCGGAAAAATTTTACGTTGGCTTTAATACGGGCTGCTCGAATCTTTTCCCCAATAAAAAGATGACGACTGACCAGCATATATTTTTAATTTCAGAGCTTATCAAATTCGATAACATTAAAGTTGTTCTTCTCGGCGGAAAGGAAGATACTGAAAGAAATTTAAAAATCTATGATGCTTTTACTCAGGAAGAGAAAAAGAAAATTTTATATACTCCGACTAACTTAGGTCTTCGTCAGGGTGCCGCATTTGTGAGCCTTTGCGATTTAGTTGTAACGGGTGACAGCTTCGGAATGCATCTGGCAATTGCCCAGAAGAAAACAGTTATCGTATGGTTCGGTGTTTCCTGTCCCGCTGAAATTGAGCTTTACGGCAGGGGAGAAAAATTAATTCCACAAGGGCTTTCATGCCATCCATGCTGGAAAAAAAGCTGTCCTTATAATCTTGAGTGCATAGATATGATTGACCTGAACAGAATAATTGACCTTGTAAAAAAATATTCACTCTTAAAAACTCCCCGCAACATTAATAATTAAAATTTGAAATCTCTCAGACTTCTTTTTGCGCTTCTTTTCTTATCGGGCGTTCAGCAGGTATTCTCACAAACACTTACACTGGAAGATATATTCTATAAGAGAAGCTTTGGAGAAAAAGGAATCTCTGGAATAGCTCCGATGAATGACGGTAAAAATTATTCTTCTGTTGTATCTGAGTCTGATGGATTAAAAATGGTTAAAACTTCCTATGAAACAGGCGCTGTAACAGAGACAATAATTAACTTAAGTAAATATTCAGCAAAGGGAAAAAATTTCCTTCCTTCCGGCTATGAATTCAATTCCGATGAATCGAAAATTCTTTTTTCCGTTTTAAAAGACAGGCTTTACCGCCACTCAACAATCAACTACTATTATGTATATGACGTAAAAACAAAGGAGATGAAAGAGCTTAACGGTTACGGTATGTATGCAGATTTTTCTCCCGACGGCAAAAACATTGCCTTTGTAAGAGATAATAATATTTTTATAACTGAGCTTGAAAATTTTACAGAGAAACAAATAACAACGGATGGAGTATTCGAGAAAATAATTAACGGAATGTCTGACTGGGTATATGAAGAAGAGTTCAGAATAAACCGCGGATTTTTCTGGTCGCCCGCCGGTGATAAAATAGCTTATTATAAATTTGATGAATCCAAAGTAAAAGAGTTTTCATTAACGTACTATGATGGTTTATATCCAAAAGAATATAAATATAAATATCCTAAAGCCGGAGAAGAAAATTCGAAAGTTTATGTATATGTGTATGATACAAAAACAGGTGAGAGCAGACAGATAAACACAGCAGCTGAAGCCGATTTTTATGTACCAAGAATAAAATGGACTAACGATAACAATACGCTTTCATTCCAGATCTTAAACCGCCGTCAGAATAAGCTCGACCTATATTTTGCAGATGCATCGACGGGAAACTCAAAAATAATTCTTTCCAGAACAAATAAATATTATCTGGAGATAAACAATGATCTGACATATATAGGTAATACCGGCTTTATATGGAATGAAAACAATAATCTTTATCTGTATGATTTGAACGGAAACCTTCTGAATAATATCTCTTCAAACAAAGATGATGTTGAAAAATTTTACGGCTACAGTGAGAAGAACAATAAAGTATACTTCCAGTCTACTGTTGAATCACCTTTAACCCGTTCTGTATTTTCCGTGAATCTTGATGGCAGCGGAATCCAAAAGCTGACTGAGAAAACAGGATGGAATAAATCTGAGTTCTCCTCTGATTATTCGTTTTTTATAAACACATATTCAACTATCTACACTCCGGATTTTATTACTGTTAATGATGCATCGGGAAAAGAAATTAGAGTATTGGAAGCGAATGATGAATTGAAAAAAGATATTTCAAAACTGAATCTTACCAAGCCGCAGTTTTTTACTTTTAAATTATCATCACCTGTTGCAGGTACAAACATTGATTATCTTAACGGTTTTATAATTAAGCCGAAAGATTTTGATTCTACTAAAAAATATCCCGTGATGTTTTATACTTATGGCGGACCGGGCTCGCAGACTGTAAAAAATGAATGGATGGACGAAAAATATTTCTGGTTTGAATATCTTGCAGAGAAGGGAATTATAACAGTCTCCATCGATAACAGGGGAACGGCAGCACGAGGCGAAGCATTCGAAAAATCTTTGTACTTGCAGCTTGGTAAATACGAAACAGAAGATATGATTCAGGCAGTAAAATATTTACGAACCCTTCCTTACATAGATAAAGATAATATCGGAGTTTACGGCTGGAGCTATGGCGGATACATGGCAGCTATGTGCATTACACAGGCAGCTGATTATTTTAAAACTGCAGTAGCAGTTGCGCCGGTAACTAACTGGAGATTCTATGATAACATTTACACTGAAAGATTTATGCGAACTCCCGATGAAAACGGAGATAACTACGATAATCTTTCACCGCTCTTAAATGTGAAAAAAATAAAAGGGGATTTTTTAATTGTGCACGGAATGGCAGATGATAATGTTCATCTGCAGAATACAACTGAGATGATTTCGGAAATGATTAAGAACAATATCAGATACGATTCCGAGCTTTACCCCGATAAAAATCATGGAATATCAGGAGGTAAAACCCGGCTGCAT
>JBHEKU010000219.1:0-6720 GCA_041859205.1 Ignavibacteria bacterium
AAAAATATTATTTTAATGATTATTCAAAGGGCAATCCAAAAAAAAACAAAACAAACATTCACTTAGGAAGAATAGGCTTTAAATCTTGAGATGTCCTTTGTTAATAAATCTTTATCTATAGCTTGTAGATATTGTATACTGGTAAGATGGCAATTTTTAAATTTCTTTGTTTCACCACAAATACAATTGTCATTTCTTCCTGGTAAATTATTTGTAAGAATTGATTTCAATATTTTTATAACTAGCTTCGAATCTGCAATCATCAATGTTTCAAAGTAAAACTGTAAAGCTCCATGAACCCCATGCTTATATTCTTCACCGGCGAATTTGCCATTTTCTGTAAAGTATAATTGGTTTGCAAAATATGGATACACCCAGTTTTGCATAAATCGCAATAGCTTAAGACCCTTTTTTGATTCATACGACAATCTGTGTTCTATATCTAAACAGCAGTTACCGTCTTCTGCAATATGTCGATCAGGTTCACGAGGAATAATTTCACTTTTCTCTATTACTGCCGGCACTCCAAACGGATATTGGGAAGGGATATGCACGATGATTTCAAAAGAATCCCAATATTCGCCTGCAGTGTCACAAATATCCAATAGACCGACTAGCCCCCAAAGGTTAATGCCTGAATTCCATTCCAACTTTAGTTTTGGATAGTAGTACGACAGTTCCTTTAAATCAGCTTCAAGTATTTTTGAAATTTTCTTTAGCCCCATAGTAAGGTTTGTTGGACTGAGCAATTGGTTTTATGTCTTCCGACTTCTTAATAATATTCGGGGCGAGCTTTTTTCTCAGGCTTAAATCGCCATATAAATCTGTTGCTATGAAGTCTTGCTGTTTTAAGAAATTAAGCAAATCAAAATCATATTGAGTATAATTGAACCTTTCTTCGGTGATTTGGAAAATATACCTGTCAGTATCTTTTCCTGTGCGGTCACACACTGGTGTGAAAAATTTATCGTATGGTAATACTTCAGTTCTTATGTTATCACCGATAACAATCCCATTGCTTGATGCCGAGCTTTGCATTTTGCTTGCAAGACTTGTATGCAAACTGCAGGTTGTTATCTCGCTAATTTCTGAAATACCAGCGTTGTACCAGACAACGTCATCCTTATGCCCCACGTCGATACCGATTCTTGTATAGATGTTTTCCACTCCTTGAGTACTAAAAAATTTCTTTAAGTCGTTTTTTATAAAGTAAGTGAAAACCCCAGCGCTTTGTAATGAACGAATTACGGCTGTGTTTTGCGAAATTTGCTTACCCCCGAAATATTCAAACAATCCATCGCCATGCAAGCGTTGCACGTACCCTCCAAAAATAAGGCAGGTATGGATTGCAGCTTGCTGAATGGTCTGAGTGACTTTTTGAACAGTTTCAGGAGTATACTTTTTAAACAAATTTGTCGAACCTTTTATGTCAACAAACATTGATACTATATAATTTTTTTCAATGCCATTGTTGTATTTTAAATGCCCGAAGTCGGGGTGCAAGCCTAAGCGTTGGTCATAATTAGGTTGTATGCCAAGCTCCCTGCTTAATTCTTCCATGCTCGGAAGTATTCCATTTATATTAGCAATGCTCTTGTTAAGGGGAGTGGAACTTAAGGATTTTTGGAACTGAGATGCGTTTAAATTTTGTGCTGCTTCACCCATAAAGCCAGATTTACTATCTAGTGCTATGGCGCTTTTGATTGTGTTTATGTAATCCTCGTAAACTTTCATACGGATTATTGGTTTAAGATTATTAAAAAAATCAAAGGGATGAAAAATAAAAACTGGATGATAAATAGTAAACTAGCCAGCTTTAATTTTTTAAATTTCTTTTGCAATCCATGAGATAAATGATAAACTTGTCGCCGTAAATCCTCTAAACTGCTTTTTTCGTCGACATTAATCGATTTCTCAGCAAACTCTTCATGAGTCAAACAGCAAATTGACCCAAAATAAAAAATAGATTCGGCTTCTTTATTCAAGAAAGGCATCGTTGCAAGAATAACAATAATCATAATAGAGAGACCTATAATGATTGTAGAACAAAGAACTAAGTTCAATAAACAGTGCTGGCTTATATTCTCTATAAAATAAGGATATGCAGCAATAAGGCCGCCAACTATGAAAGTTTCCAAACCCAAGTATACAGCACCCTTGTTATTGATGCTTTCAAAATAATGGTCGAATCTGTTTATACAAAATTCCAATCTTTCTTTTTCCATGGTTATCCTTTAGGGGGAAACTTGTCAGAACCGTGACTGTCCTTTTGTTGAATCTGTCCCTTCTTGCCATGAATGATTAACTCGCTCTTTTGGTTCTGTGAAATTTTTCTTGCTTCATTGACCGCAGGTTGCTTAGTCTCAAATATTTTTGTATATTTTTCATTCCCTGCGCCTTTGATTCCCCAGCCAGTTGGGGTTGGTACGACGTGCTGATTTTTCTTTACCATTTGAAATTAATTTAAGTTGTTAAATAGAAATTGCTTTTATATTTTTGTACATAGAAAACGGGAATAAAAAAGCGTAAGCTTTTGCTTGGTGGTGATTCATTAAGATTCCTTTTCTAATTGAACCGGGTGTTACAGCACTCGGTTTTTTTATTACTACTCTACAGAAAGCGAGTATACATATTCTTTTCCACTTCCATGTGATACTTCTTTTCTTGAGACGAGACATGAGTCGTATAGAGTTTTCATTCTATTGTTTAATGTAGTTAACGCAACATCATTCAATCTAGCCGCGATCTCTTTAGTAGTTGCTTTTTTCAATTCCAATAATATTTTCAATGTGTCTATTATAGGAGTAGACTGCTTCCCAATAATTGAAATCTTGTCATCAGTCCCTTTAACAATACCCACTTTATCCCAGCCTAAAAATGATTCATGAAGATTGTTCCTAACGTTTTCAGTAACTTTTATAAAAAGTAATTGAGGGTGTTCCGAATCTCCCTGAAGTAACGAAATTATTTTTACGAATGCCTCTCGGCAAAAAGAGGAATCAATTGAAACAACGTTCTCCATATCTAATATAACCCTATCAAGTTCATTAGCGTTATGAACTCTCAAATAAACCTCATTTCTTAAGTCAATGCCTTTTTCAGCCAGATATAGCATTTCATTCGGATTAATTTCTTTGATTTTAATATACATTCACTTTGTTCAGTTTGTTCATTTGCTTCAATGAATGAAAATAAGAAGAATAATTCATTAAAACAAGGTTTAATTTGAGGGAAAATCGAAATATATTTGAGTTCCTTGGAAAAATGTTCTGTCCTTGCATTGCATTAGACGTGTTTCAAAATTATATCTGGCATATCCTTTATTGGACCTGATAAACAGGATTGCCTTATACTTTTCACTTAACTTATAACATCTTTCAAGTCCTTCGCCTCTACCTTCGCTACGACCGAACCTAGAAACTCCTCTTTTCACTGATTCCAATATTGTCTCATAGTCCTTTAAGTTAGAATTCTTATAATCATCTGATTGCTTGATGGTAGTAGGAATTCCAATTCCGCAATCGGAAATAACAAGTTCAGTACGTTTCAAAATTGGATACTTTTGTATAGCAATTAAGCCAGGCTTTGGTGCTTGACTATGGTACAGTATATTTTGCAAAACTTCTGAAATCATGTTGCAAATATCGTATACGTGATTATCTGAATACTGTGTATTCTTTTTAATGGCAACTTTAGCTAAATTTATCGCCCTATACAGTTCTTCTTCATTGCTAACTTTGGAAACTTCTAGTATTGAACAATTCGAGTTTAACTTACTTGAATCCACTTTTAGACGGTATGGATAGAATGTAATATTTTCGGAAAGGCAGTCAAAAAAACCTAGCCTATTAACAATGTGGAGGCAAGGATGCAATCGGTGCCTTTGATCAGGTTTAGATAGTATAAAATGCACCCTTCGATTATGTACCTCTGTTAATAAATTACAGAAGAGAACCAATGAGCACATTGCGTAAGATGTAATGAACTCCGTATTAGAAAAATCTAGTTTAAGTGTTCCAGAAAACATAAGAACTCTATCTAAATTTTCTAACACATCTTCAAAACTTTTATCGTCCAGAATTTTAGGAAATACTATTTCAGGCATAAGTATAAAAATACTAAAATCAATTGATTAATAGTAATTTAAATTACAGTTTTCTGAGATAAGGAGAGAATAAATTTTTTAAAAAAAGAAAAATTAAATATCAAAGACATAATTGGTCTCGAAAAATCTTGAACGGATATTGATTTTAGTTATTGAAATCAATTGGAATAGCAACTCAATTAAAAATTTCAATTCTATTCTTTTTTATTATTATAATCTCAATCAAATTCCTTTATACTTTTTAATATTTGACAATATTTATTTAATAAGGTACGATCTATTTCATATTTGTATTGTTAAAAAATAAATTAGGGAGAAAACTTCTATGGAACAAAAACATGGGAGATTCAGTCTCTCAAATAAATTTTATATAGCAATTCAAAATCAAATTGATTTAATTAATTCTAAATTAAAAGTTGGCTTAAATAAAAAAGCTCCATTCAGTACAATCAATCCATTTGTACTTTCAACTGTTTTACAATCAATTATTGAGGGAAAGTACCAATACTGTATTGATACATTTTTTGAACTATATAGTTGTGCAGAAATCAAGATTGATAATATTGATTTTGCCTATGTCAATTTAAGAAAAGAATTTGACGCACATCATTCTCTATTAGACAAGTGTTTTAATATCCCGACAGATAAATTACTTCCTAATAGAAGCTACAATGTTAAGGTATACAATTTAAAAAAAATTGTACCTTTTGAACTTTGTCTATCATTTCTATTTAATCAAAATGCATATTTAGTTAACTCTCAGGGTTTATTTGCAATTTGGAAAGTCAAACGGAACCTATTCCCAATCAATAGGTGGACAATGTCGTTTGATAATTATTCTAAACTTGCGAAGATAAATAATGTGCCTGGAATTCCTGCGGTATATAAACGAAGTGATGGAGTTATTGCTTTTCAATTTGTTAAAATAGATAAGCAAGCTGACAATATTGGAAGTATTTTATGCGTCACTGAACAAAAATGACGTTATAATCAATCTTAGTAGATTTATCTACTAAGATTTTTTTATACAATTAAAACTGAAAGTGCTACTATCATAGGAATCCATAATGAAATAATAGCAGCTCTTTTCTCAATTTTTGAACCTATGAGCCATAAAATTGAAAACAAAATTACTGATACTAGGATGGCAATTAATCTGTATAAGTCTAAAATTGAAATATTATCTATTAAAAGCACTAAGATTGCAAGAGTTCCTATGAATATAGATGTAAATGCTAACGATACGGCGTTCATTATTCCAAACCTGATTGGTACTGTTTTCATACCAGCCTGTTTATCTCCAATTATATCTAAAACATCCATAAATATTTCTCTTCCTAATACAAAAAATAATGTGCCGACAGGCAGTAAAATATATTTTGTATCAAATTCATTAATTAGAACTGGATAAGAAATAATTAATGCCGAAACAATTGCAGTATAGGCAGCTTTAGTTAAAGCTAAATGTTTGACTATATAATTATAAAATACCATTGCACTTAAAAATATCAATTGAATTATGCCAAATTTGGTAAATGCTAAATTTACCATTGATAATATTAACCCGATGGTTAAAAATGCAATTGCAATTTTAAGTACTAAATTTCTATTGATCCGATTGCTTGGTATTGCCCTATAGGGTTTATTAATTTTATCTTTCTCAGAATCAAAATAATCGTTAAGAGCGAACCCGCCCATTGAAGAAAACAATAAGTTTATTGCGATTAACAGATTTGCTGAGTTAAAACTAACAAATTTAACATTAGGAAATAAAACCATTAAGCTAACAACAAAACAAGTAAAGAATCTAGTTGTATAAAATAATCCAACTAATATTTCTCTTATTTTATGTTTTTGTTTCATGAGATGACTTTCGTACTTTTATAATGATTAAATATATAATTTCTAATAAAAAAGAAATAATAATTACTGTAGAATAAAATAAAAACGAATAATTCGTTTTATAATATGTAATAGAATCTTTTTCTATAAAATTTTCATGTGCAAGATAAATAAAAAAACACATTAAAAGTGAAAACAATAACGCTAGCCTAAAGTAATTAATTCTAATATTGAAAAAAAGCCAAAATCTGTTACTTTTACATTTTTTCAATAATTTAATTAAATCGTAAACTAAACGTCCTAATGGGAAAGTGCTAATGGCCATGAAAATTGAAAACATATCTAAATTAATTACCCCCTTTAAAAAGAAACTAAGATTTTCTTTAGGAGAATATGAGTCAATTGCTAATAAGATTAAAAAAGAAACGCCAAAAACGATTCGTGCATAATTCCAAAAATTTTGCATTCCAGATTCTTCATTCTGAGAAATTAGCTTTTCTAAAATTTTTGATTTTAAACCACTAATAATTACAAGTGAAATAGATAAACTAGAGTGGATTACAAATCCAATAAATAGTATTGATTGAATTTTACTATTGCAATAAACAAGAGGGAATAACAAAAAACAAATAATTAAAGCTAATAGGGAAGAAATATAATACTTTTCCCATGGGTGAATAAAATGAACTATTTGGTTAAAACTTAGAGGACTATTTGCGCCTCGTTCTCTTAAGGAAGAAGTTATACTCCAAGTTTCGAATACTGCTAAATAA
>JBHEKU010000305.1:0-8625 GCA_041859205.1 Ignavibacteria bacterium
ATCGCAATTGTAGCAAGAGGCGTGCTCAGTGCTTCTGCAAGGGCATTTGAAAATCCTTCCGATACAGAAGTGAATGCAAATATTTCACTTTTATGATATAGTTTATCTATATCGGTTCTATTACCGGCAAATTCCACACTGTTTTCTAAATTTAATTCCGAAACTAATTTCTTTGCATTTTCAAGCAATGGACCTTCACCTGCGAAAACAAGTTTCCAGTCTTTGTGGTCAATCTTTGAGAATATTTCGATTAATAATTCCTGCTGTTTTGTAGCAACAAATCTTCCAACATTTAAAATTATTTTTTCTTTTTGTTCTTCTTTCGGTGATAGTTTTCTTATGGGATTTGGTATGCTTATAATATTAGGATGTCTTAATCTTTCAGCTTCTATTTTTTTAGCTGTTTCAGTTTGAACAATAATTCCTGTTGCACCGGGATACATTATATGCTTAAGTATATATTGAAATCCGCTTCCCGTTCTGTAAACGGAATGTTTTTTAAAAGTCAATCTGCTGTTTATCTGAGGACTGTTTCTATCAGATAAAAACTTATTCATCTTTAAACCGGAAGATGCTAACATAACAAATGAATTATACTTTGCCCCAAAACTTAAAAATGAATGGGGATTTAATTTTTTTAGAAGCCCTCTTAAATATTTTAATAATCGTATTGATAAAAGAATTTTATTTGCACCTTTATTGATAAACGGTGGTTCATGAATTATAACATTATCTGCTAGCCTATAAAATTTCGGTTGATTAGACAGAATAATTAGATGTATTGTAAGGTCTTGCTTAGCAGATAATTCATTCGCCAATTCACTCATCACTCTTTCCATTCCCCCCGAATGTAGTGATGGTACAATCAAACAAATTACTTTTTTATCTGAATTAGTTTTCAACGATTTTATTTCCCCCTGAATTTGTAAATATGTCACGCCTTATCTGAAATTATATTTGTAAAGCATGGGTGTTTTAGTTTTGAATTTAAATTAAATGCTTGCGGTATAAATGAATTTATAGAGTTAAAAAATCAAATTGGGTGTCACCAATTAGAAGATGTGAGTATTTTTAATTTAATTAATAGCAAAAGACTTGCCTCAAATTAATAAAAAATAATCAGTGCTTACTTACTAAATCCATAAGTTCTACTGAAGTCATAAATTCTACATCCGGCCATTTTGCAACAATCTTTTTTAAAAGATTTTTCAAATGTGTAAGCCCGTTTTTTCGGTTTTCCGGTTCAACATTTCCGCAGAAATTAATTCTATGTGTACCAATATTTGCAGGTGCGTTCCATTTGAAAGCGGTTTCAATCTGATTTAAACAGAACTGGCTCCAATCCATCGAGGGATTGTTAACCGGTTCAAACACACAATTTTTTACCATAAAAGTTATTCCGCTGGAATTTTTTTTCCCGGTATAATAGTATTTCCTTTTATACTTTCCTGAACCCAGGTGCTCACTGTGAAATCTTGCTGCATCCATATACTTTATTCCGTTCCTGCTTAAAGTTTCATGCAGCGAAGAACTGAACTTGGCAGCCGGAGGATTAAAATATTCCGCTCGGTAGCCAAAGACTTTTTCAAACTGATTTAAGCCGTCGGTAATTATATCTTTAAAACCCTCATTCTCTTTGAAATCATAGAAGTCGAATGCTGCTGTATACCCTATAGTAGGAAAAGGTTTAGAAGAAATGCTAGTGTATGAACGATTAGCAAAACATGCCATTACTTCTTTATCTTTTTGATTCAGAAGATGCATTAAAACTTTTAAGTTAAGATGTTCTCTTCCATGAAACTGCGGGACTAATAATTTATTTGAGATGCCTTCTTTCCAAAGCGCGTGCACATTTTGATATCCCGGTAACTTACTATAAGTCTCCGGCAGAAGTTCATAATGATATTCAGAATATCCCGACTCTATCATCTTTTCAAAATTAATATTTGCCGGAACAGAGTAAGCTGTAATTACAGCAGGGTTTCCATTTTTATCTTTAACGGAATTAAGTGTATCATATAATGCAAGTAAATCTTCTTCATTTTCCAGTGAATCATATTTATCAAACGGAACAAAATTTTTCAGTCCTGCTTTATCTAATCTTTCTCTTGCTTCTTTCGAAGCGACTCTGACATTTCCATAATCATCAGCAGAAATTACAACAATTTTTCGTTTTGTTTTCCAGCCTACAACATTTTTAACATTTTGCGATATAATATTCTTAATACTCATTTCTGTATTACATTAGAAGTTTTAAATTTTACGTTACCTTAGTTGTATGTATGTATTATCATTTTGCATTAGGAAAATTTTCATATAAGAATATATTAAAATCAGAATGAAAATATTTCAGGTAAGAGAAGAAATTATTAAACAATGAACGCTAAGTTTTTAGCTGTTCATTTGTTCCGTTAGCTTAGGGGGTATGCTTTAGCGGATGGACTAACAGTTCAATTAAATATTTTTATCAGCTCGCTTAAATTTGGTTTAACTAAAATTCTTATTCAAAGATTAATTTATCTTTGTAAATATCCAGCCATGCGACTAAAACTAAAGCCCGCCATAAAATCATATTGTGGTTCTTTACTTTATTCCTGTGTTCTTCCAATAATTCCAGCAGGTAATTTTTATTTAAAAAACCGTTATCACTTAGCGAATTGAATTTGGATTTTGCATATTCATATAAACTTGTTTGCAGCCATGTACTTGTAGGAGTATTGAAACCCTGTTTTGGTGCATTTAGTATTTCATTTGGAATAATTCCTTGAAGACACTTTTTTAACAGATACTTGTTTATTCCTCTTTTGATTTTGTATTTCGCCGGTAAGGATAAGACATAGTCTGTCAAATTATTATCAAGGAAAGGAACCCTCGCCTCTATACTCATTAACATTGTTGCTTTGTCGACTTTTTCAAGATAAGTATGAGGCAATAATACTTCAAAATCAGTGTATAGCATTCTTTGAGCTAAATCTTCTCTTATGAATTGCTCATTTTTTTCTTCGTAAGTCTTAAAGGGACTCTGGAGTAACAATTTTTTTTGAACCTCTGAATTAAAAATTTTATCAGGCATGTCCATAGTTGTAGTTTGAGTCATCAGTAATGCCATTCGTAATGAATCGGACTTTTGCTCTAAAGTATATGCCATCCGCTTAGCTCGGTATCTTAAAAATTTATCGGGAAGTAATTTACTCAGTAATACTGAATTATATCTCCAAAAAGTTAAATTTCCCAAGAGCTTATATCTTCTGTACCCTGCAAACAATTCATCACCTCCATCTCCTTGTAATACTACTGTCATATCATTACTGCATTGCTTGGCTAATAAGTACAGCGGAAAATTAGCTGAGTCTGCAAAAGGTTCATCATACTGAAACACTAATGATTCAAAATCTTCTATTATATTATGTGATTCAACTTTTAGTTCATGGTGATTTGTATTGAATTTTTTCGCAACTGACTTTGCTTTTGCCAGTTCGCTTCCTTCACCAACATTAAAATCGTATTCTACTGAATAAGTGTTAAGTTTTCCTGAAACATATTTTGAAGCAAAAGCGGTAATGGCACTTGAATCTATTCCTCCACTTAAAAATATTCCTATTGGTACATCGCTTACAAGTTGAGTCTTTACTGCATTTTCAAGCAAGGATTTTGTTTTTGTTACAGATGTCTCTAACGTGTCTTCCGTATTTGGATGAATTTGAGAAGAGATAGACCAGAATTCTTTTTTCTTGCTTGTGAAATTGTTTAAATCAATTGTTGTATATGAGCCGGGCGAAAGTTTGTTAAGGTTATTTATAAGTGTAGGATTTGAAAGTGTGTTTCCGTACCAAATATATTCAGATAAACATTGCAGATTTATTGAAAAGGAATCGAGCCATTTTAATATTACTTTTGCTTCAGATGCAAAAGCAATGAAGGAATCGTTTTCATAAACATAGAGCGGTTTTACTCCAAATCTGTCACGTGCCAGAGTTACTGAGTTATTTTTTTTATCGTGTAATGCAAAAGCAAAGATTCCATTCCATTCAGGTAATGAGTTCATTCCCTTTGCATCAATTGTTTTAAGTATAACTTCCGTATCAGAAGTTGTGTGTAAATTGAAGTTATACTGATGCGCTAAATCTTTATAGTTATAAATTTCACCGTTATAGACAATAGCTTTGTCAGCCGATTCATTAAAGAACGGCTGATTTGAACGTTTATCCAAATCTAAAATACTAAGTCTGTAATGAAATAATGCCACATTCTTATCATAGTATTCCCCGAAATTGTCGGGACCTCTATGCGACATTAGCTTAGTTGAATTTTTAAATTTAGTGAAATCGTAATTCTCTATATTTTTTACAATAAGTCCTGCTATTCCGCACATATCAATATAAAATATAGGGGGTTATTTCTTTGAAATATCATTTGGTATTGTAATATTCTTTGAACCAGTTTACGTATTTTTTAATACCTTCATCTATATCAGTTATTGGCTTATAACCAACTGCCGAACTTAATGCATCAATATCAGCATAAGTTTTGTAAACATCACCCTGCTGCATAGGTAAAAGTTCTTTTTTAGCTGTTTTACCGGTATATTTTTCTATTGTAGATATGAATTCCAATAAATGAGCAGGTTTATTATTTCCAATGTTATAAAGTGCATAACCGGTCTTATCGTTCTGCTCGACAACTCTCGTTATACCATCGATAATATCATCTATATACGTAAAATCTCTGTAAAGTTCACCATTATTAAAAACCTTAATCGGCGTTTCATCCATTACTGACTTCGTGAATAAATACGCAGCCATATCAGGTCTGCCCCACGGACCGTAAACAGTGAAAAATCTTAACCCGGTAGTGGGTAATTTATGAATATGACTATAAGAATGAGCCATAAGCTCATTGCTTTTTTTTGTTGCAGCATACATACTGATAGGGAAGTCAACCGAATCTGTTTCAGAGAACGGTACCTTTTCATTGTTTCCGTAAACTGAAGAACTGGATGCATAAATTAAATGATTAACCTTATTATTTTTAGAACACTCAAGAATGTTAAAAAAACCTATTATATTCGACTGAATATAAACTTCGGGTGATTCAATAGAATATCGAACACCAGCTTGTGCAGCAAGATGAACGACAATATCAAATTTTTCTTTTTTAAACAATTCCGAAAGGCGATCCATTTCAATTAAATCCATTTTTATGTATTTGAAATGTGGTATGACTTCGCTTTGCAATGAAGATTGATTTTTAGAATTTACATCAATTTTCACTCCAAGCTGTTTAAGTCTGTCATACTTTAGCTGTGGGTCATAATATTCATTCAGATTATCTATACCTGTAATATCAAAATTGTTTTGCGCTAATTTTTTTACTAAATGAAAACCAATGAAACCGGCTGCTCCGGTAATCAATACTTTTTTATTCTTAACCTGCATTTATAATTTACTTCCGATTTGTTTTGTGATTAGATCAACCATCCAGTGCTGAGGATTGAATGACCCTTCGTGCCAGTTCAAATTTTTATCCCAATATCCGGGACAATTATAGTAAGGCTCCTTTGTGTAGCCGTAGCTTATCTCAACAATAAGCGGTTTGTTATCTTTAAATACATAATCTATAACCAAACACTGACTGTTTAATTTTTTATTCAAGTCAAGTGAAAGTTTTATAGTATCAATATTGAAAAGTGCTTTTTCAAATAAAATATTTCCGCTTCCCGATGCGCGGAAATCGTTTTCTCGTACCATCCGTTTTATTGCAAAAGCTTTTTCATCTATAACTATTACTCTGATATCGTGATCGTTGTTTGGGATAAACTCCTGAAAATAAATATAGCCTTTTTCCCTTCCTGCAGTTTTATCAAAGTCTGTCGTATAACCTAATCTTACAACTCCTTTTGCAACATCTTTCAAACTTGTTTTTCCCAGTCTGTACTTTCGGACTCTTTCCTTTAAATTTGAGAGCGCCTCATATTGTTTAAACCCTGAACCGAAAGCCTGATTTACAACATTTATAGCTTCAGACTTATTTTTAATTAACCGTACATTCTGAGAACCTGCTCCTTTTCGGAGTTTAAAGACTTTGGGAAATGTAGTCTCATTCAACCACTTCATTGCATCACTCTTATTATAAAAAACAAAAGTAGGTACCATTTGAGCATCAACAGCTTCAAGTAAATATTTCTGCCCGACTTTATCATCGAAATGCCACATTGTTTTGAAATCGGGAAAAACACTCTTACCTGCTGTTTCAAGTGAATACATTAGCTGTTTGCCGAATAAAAAATCTTTAGGATTATTATGACTAAAGTGCCAGAGCAATCCGTCGCAATCAGATAGATCTTCAATTATGTTATCATCATAGCAGTTTACAAGCTTGTAAGGAATTTTGCTGCTCTCGCAGTATTTTATCCAGTCGTCGCTGAACGTACCTTTAGTATGATGTATCGCTATTTTCAATTTCCTAAAATCCTTAAAATTACATCCCTATGAGACTCACATCTTATAAGATTTAAATATAACAATCTTTTTCTTTTATTTAAAAATGAGGGTAATAGTTTGTACCTGTGCATAATGTGTAAAATTCTTTGTGTATAAGGCTCTAAATAGTGGGAATACATTTTCTTTTTCTTCTCAACATACTTTTGAAATTCTTTTTCCAGTAAGGAATCGTCTGCGATAATTAAATTGAATTTTTTTAATTCATCTTCAAATATTCTTTTTTCATCATTATTTAATAAATGAATTCCGTTCATTTCTTCTTTATTCTGATAAAAGGGAATTAACTCAAAAGATGCTTTGGAACCCTCTAAGTTCAGTTGAACAGCGAGACCTTTTGTCCATAAATTATCTTTTCTTCTGTGATAGTCAAATAGAAAATTACCGAGTCCGTAAAATATTAATGTTCCATTGTAATTTTCATAACCGCTTACACAGTGAGTATGATGCGCTATTACTGCATCTGCTCCGCAATCTGCAAAAAAACGTAAAGTTTCTTTTACGCGCGGGCTTGGTAAAGGGTGCATTTCATTACCGCCATGAAAAACTACTATAAGATAATCTGCTTCTTTCCTAGCACTTTTTATATCGTTGAAATTTGAGACGAGAGATAACGGATTTGCCCCGGGATAATCTCCATGAGTATTTGAAAATTCGTTCTCGGCAAAATTCAAGATACAGATTTTTTTCCCGTTAATTTCATTTATAAATGGTTTCCTTGCATCGGTAAGATTCTTACCTACACCGACATAGCTGATATTATTTTCATCACATAATTTTATAGTGGAGTTCAGACCTTGTGCCTGCTGGTCCATTATGTGATTATTTGCCATTGTAACAAGATGAAAACCGCCGTGTTTCAGGACTTCAATTGTTGAAGTAGGAGCTTTAAGTGCAGGACCTGTCTTTGCTCTGCTGACATCAGTATCTATTAAAGGACATTCAAGATTAGTAACCGCTAAATCTGCTGCTTTTAAAACAGGCATAAAATCATTATATATTGCATCGAAGTTTTTTTGCACAGCTAACTCCTGCGTTTTTCCAATAGGACAAAAATCTCCTGTAATAAGTATCTTTATCATTTTTGTGATTTATCTGCTATTAATTCACCCAATTTATCAGATGTAAAAAATTCCACATCAGGCCATTTTTTTACTATAGAGGTAAGAAGTTTCTTTAAAAGTGATAAGTTCTGTGACCGGTTTTGCTCAACAATGCTGCCCATAAAATTCAACCTATGTGTTGAAATTATTGCAGGCTTATTCCATCTGAACGAAACATCTATCTGATGCAAACAATTGTTAACGGAATCAAAATTTGAAGACATTAACGCAGGTTCAAAGAAAGAATTTCTTACTAAGTAATATTGGTTTGTTGAATTACTTTCTCCGGTAAAATGTTTTTTATTTTTATTCTCAACTTTTTCACTATGTGGAATTACCTGAAAACGGGCTCCTTGTAAATATTTTACTCCGATATCGGAAAGTACAGGTTCTAATTTTGAACTCCATGTGTGATTAGGAGCAATAAAAGAAAGTGAATTGTACCCGAAATAACTTTGGAAAATGCTCTGCGCATCTTTAACTATTTCTTTTTGTCGGGTTAGTTCTTTTTCATCATCAAAATCCAATGCAGCCATATAACTTCTGCGATTCTCTTTGGAGACGTTTGTACTGATACCGAACATATTATTTTCAAAAGCAAATAGTGTTTCTTTTGAACCTTCCTGAAGATAACTCATCCACCTATGTACATTTAAATGCTCGCGTCCGTGAAGCTGCGGATGAAAAATATTTTCTGCGATGCCTTTTTTCCACAAATTGAAAGAGTTTTTGCAGTCAGGAAACCTTTCAAAGGTCTTTACGGAATTTTCAAAATAATATTCTTTATAGCCTGATTCTTTTATCTTTTCAAAGTCAGGATTTGCTACTATGGTATTTGCAGTGATTACCGGATGTTGACCTGAACCGGTTTTACAGGATAATAAAACATCAAATAGTAAATTTAAATCTTCTTCAGTTTCTAAAGAATCATATTTGCAATAACTGCATTTATTAACTTCTATTCCTGAAGCAAGTAATTTATCATATACATCCTTTGATGGCATTCTGATAGAACCCCAGTCATC
>JBHEKU010000104.1:0-3240 GCA_041859205.1 Ignavibacteria bacterium
GCGGAATAGGAACATTATATCTGAATGGTACTCTGAATGCAGCATATAATTTTGGAACACGACCTGCTGTTGGTTCGGATACGCTTTTAATCGGCACTCATTCAAATGGCGGGATGCGTTACAAAGGATACATAGATGCAGTAAAAATTTCGAATTATGCAAAGTCTCAGGATGAAGTAAGAAAAGATATGTATTCCATGGTTGATGCTTCTAATATTCCTCCGCAGCCAAGAAGCACAGTGAGCTATGATTTTGAATTTCAATCCTGGTCCTCAACAAGTAATGCATCGACTTGTGATTTAATGGGCAGCGCAGTTTATACTTGCGCTAACGGTTACAATGACGGAGTGCCAATATCACCCGTTATGGGATTAAGCAATGCAAATTTCCCTTCAGGATATTTATTAAGATACTCACCTAAAACCATACCTGAGGCAGGAACAGCAGGATATACTTATGACACTATTAATGTTACCACATCTGCACCTGTAACAGATTTAAAACTTTTCATAGATTTAAATCATCCGAGAAATGCAGAACTTCAGATCAAACTTATTTCACCTCAGGGAGACGAAGTAATTGTTTATGACAGGCATTTTGGCAATAATATTTATTCATCTCATCTTATAACTGTGTTTACAGATAACGCTGAAAGTGATTTTGAAACAGGTAAGTATGTTTCATTTTCTCCCACAATAAAACCGGTCAATACTCTCAACAGCGTTTTTGCTGGCAGAAACCCGCAGGGAAAATGGAGATTGCAGATTACGGATTTTCTAAACGGGAATTCAGGCGTGTTATATACCTGGGGCTTAAGAATTAATAATTCAGTTGATGTTAAAAATATTTCATCAGAGATACCTTCAGATTATAAATTAAATCAGAATTATCCAAACCCGTTTAATCCTTCAACTAAAATTAATTTTAGCCTGAGCAAAGCAGGGATAGTTTCATTGAAAGTTTTTGATATTGCAGGAAGAGAAGTATCAGAATTAATAAATAAAAATTTATCGGCAGGAAGTTATGAAGCAGAATTTAACGGAACTGATTTATCAAGCGGAGTTTATTTTTATACTCTCAAAGCGGATGCTTTTACCGAAACAAAGAAGATGATATTAGTGAAATAATTAAAGTATAATTATCTAATAAAAAAAAATTAAAATGGATAAACCCCTTAGACTTATTATAGGAATATTTATATTTTTTACTTCAATTTCATTTTTCGGATTTCAAAACACTGAACCGGTAACAAAAGAAAAGGGTGACGGTCCAAATCGTGAAGTAGAGTATTTTAAAAAATGGCATGGTGAAGATGTGGGGAATATGATACCTAGTGAAAGAATGAAAAGTATTTGGGAGGAGATAAACAACATGCCCTCTGAAAATAGTTTTAATGAAGCAATAAACACATGGGCTCAAATAGGACCAACTTCAATGTACGTTACTAGTACAGGTGCAAGATGGTCAGGAAGAGTGCTTGATTTAAATATTAGAACCGGCGATGAATACCCAAGAGTTGCAGCAGCTTCAGGTGGTTTATGGGCTTTTTTATATTTAAGTTCTTTAACTTCATACTCACTTTCATCTCAATTATCAAGTTTAGCTATCGGTTCATTTGATTTAAAACCCGGAGATAATAGTGTATTGATAGTGGGAACAGGCGAACCAAGACAAAGAACCGGAACCGGCGTTTACCGTTCAGTTACAGGAGGTACAATTTTCACAAAATTAAATTTTCCATCCGGCGACCCTGGAGCTGTTTATAAAGTAAGGTATGATTTAATAAATACAAATGTAGTTTATATTGCTACAGATAGAGGCTTTTATAAATCAATTGACGGTGGTAACACCTGGACAAATTATTTATCAGCAGGAAATGTAACTGATTTTGAAGTTCATCCTAGTGACAACTCAACTCTTTATGCTGCTGTTTGGGGTAATGGGATTTTCAGATCAAATGACTATGGTGTAACTTGGACAAAATTAACTACCGGAGGAATTCCGTCTACTAATGTTGGCAGAACAGATATTACCATACCAAAGTTCAGTTCAAATTATATTTATGTCAGCATGGCAAAAAATGACAGTAACACTACCCTGGGTGTATACCGCTCTACGAATAGCGGAGTAAACTGGGTTAATGTTACACCATCAAATACATTTCTTGGAAATCAGGGGTGGTATGATAATATTATTAGTGTTAATCCTGTAAATGCGAATATTGTTCTTGCAGGTGGTGTATTCTTATGGCGTTCAACAAATGGAGGAGCCAACTGGACTTTTGTATCCGATCAAGATATTCATGCAGACCAGCATACTTGCTTATGGAAACCGGACGGTTCACAGGTATGGGTAGGACATGATGGCGGAGTATCTACATCATTAGATGCCGGTGCAACTTGGACTAGTTACGAAAACATTTTACCTATAACTCAATATGTAAATATTGATGTGGGTGTAAGTAATACAAATCTTATTATGGGAGGTTCGCAGGATAATGGAATATCAAGAACAACTAATGGTGGAACTACCTGGAATCAGGTTAGACCAGGAGATGGGGGAGGAATTGCCATAGACCCTACCAATGCAAATAATGTTTTTATAACTGATGGCGTGTATGACCCAAACGTTATGGCATTTAAAAGATTAAAAAGCACTAACACAGGATTAGATTGGTCGTTCATTGATAACGGTATAGACAACAGCAAACAGTGGTACACAAAAATCCGTTCTGATTTAGTTGCCCCTATTTATTTGTACCATAATTCCGGCGGTTTTGTTTATAAGAGTACGAATAATGGAGCACTTTGGGAAAAATTAAATTCTTCATCATTTGTTTTCAATGTCAGTAATTTAAATGTTTCAAGATTTCAAAGCCCGGGTTCTGTTGTTTATGCTGCTCTTGATTCGTGGAACACAGGAGCAATGCTTCGTGTTTTCGATGGTACTTCCTGGAATGAGCGCTCTGAAGGTTTTACCGCATCAGTTCGAGGGGTGAAGCCTCACCCAAGTGATGTAAGTAAGGCTTATGCAGTGCTTAATGGCTTTAGTGCGGGGAATAAAGTATTTAAGACAACTAATAAAGGAGTAAACTGGACAAATATTTCAGGCAACTTGCCCAATGTTCCTATGGGTGATGTGATTCCTCATCCGCTTACAGATAACTTAATCTATGTTGGCACAGAAATGGGATGTTATAAAACAACTAATGCAGGAGTGAACTGGTACAGATGGAATAAC
>JBHEKU010000187.1:0-24455 GCA_041859205.1 Ignavibacteria bacterium
ATTTTTGAATTATATCAATCATAAACGATACTCCATTGTGTTGAACCGGGCTGTGATATTTCATTCAAGACTTTAAACGAATAGTCTACAGGCTTAACACTTCCATTAAAATCATATTCCTTAATTAACTTGCACGTGCGCGCAAATCTGTTCAGCGAAGAAGGGGAGCTGCTCAAAGCTTTCTCTCCGCCGAAATCTTTATACTGAGAAAGATAATCAACTGAAGCTGAGTAAAAATCATTTGCCAATACTTTGAACGGCATATCACTTTCTTTATGATAAACCATCTTTCCTTCTATGAATTCAATGACAGCGGAATTTCCATCTTTATCTGCTACTAAATAATGAATCGGTACACTGCTTTTGCTAATTCTTATTTTCGAGTCTGAGTCAATTACATCCTGCACCGTAGCAGAGTTATCCAGCTGATACTGAATCCAAAGTAATGTATTCACTGCGGGTCTGGAGTCCGCCTCAGGATATTCCGTCCCTTCCATCCACATAAGCTCCACAACAAGCCCCGCATCATTCATTCCTCCCATAGGATATTCTCTGCCGAATTGATTGAACGTAATGCTGCCGTATAACGAAGTCCATTGAATAGAGTTATTGTTTTTATCTTTCGGTGATTCCTTGATAATATTTTTTTTATTCACCATTAATAATCCTCTGCCTATCTGAAAATCATAATTCCTGCCGAATATTTTCACATCACCATCGCTGATAAAAAAAGTTGTACAGGGATAAATATACGAGGGTAGTGTAACAGCTAAAATTAAAAACAAAATTTTTCTCATATACAAATATACTATATTACTTTAATAAAATCATTTTAACTGACTGCTTAAAATTATCTGTTTCCAACAGGCAAAAATAAGTTCCGCTGGAAAGATGTGAGGCATTCCATGTAAATTCATATTCGCCTCTTGTTAAAGGTTTGTCATTTATTACTTCAACTTCTTTCCCTGTTAAATCTATAATTGAAATCTTTGTCCTTGTATCTGCTGCAATATTAAATTTAATTACGGTAATAGGATTAAATGGATTCGGATAATTCTGCTGCAAAGCAAATTTTTCCGGTACCGTTGTTGAAATCTGATTTACACCGACTCCTCCTCTATCTGTTTTAAATATGGCACCGAGCTGACCGACTGCCATACCAATATTTTCACTTATAAAACAAACACTATATAAATCATTTGCAAAATTAATCTGCTGGTTCTGCCATGATAGCCCGCCGTCAGTAGTACGCATAACCTTTCCTGTCCCTGCAATTGTTCCTGTATTTACATTCGTAAAATATACGGAGTAAAAATCATTTGTAACTCCGGAAGTAATTACGTTCCAGTTACTTCCTGCATTAGTTGTTCTTAAAATTTTTCCGCCAAGCCCCGTTACAATACCTGTACTTTCATTGGTAAAAAATACTGCTCTTAAATCTGTTGTTACAGTTGACGAGAGGCTAAACCAGTTGACACCGTTATTAGTAGTTTTTAAGATAGTGCCGCCAAATCCTGATGCGAAAGCGATAGCTGCATTAGAATAGCATACTCCCGTTAGTTCAACTGTTACTCCACTTGTTTGTAAACTCCAGTTAGCCCCACCATTTGTTGTACCTGCAATAATTCCATTTTGACCCGCTGCAGTTCCCATCGATTCATTAAAGAAATTAATATTTACAAATGCGCTGGTTGTTGTAATAGATTGATTAATCCAGTTAGCTCCGCCATTTGTCGTTTTTAAAATCAATCCCGATTCACCTGCAGCGTATCCAATGTTTGCATTCACAAATTTTATTGTGCGGATAAATTTTGTAGTACCGCTGGATTGCGAAACCCAGTTTATCCCGCCATTGGTAGTCTTTAAAATTATTCCGCTCACTCCGCAGATGAAGCCAGTATTTGCATCAGTCATTGATACACCAAGCAGAGTTTGCGTGCCTACTCCGCCGGTTTGTTGAACCCATCCTGACTGCGAATAGGAAGTATTAAAAATTAAGAGTGTAAAGATTGAAACAAGAACTGATAACCTGATTAATTTTTGCATAAAAATATTTTAATTATTCTTATACAAATGTAGTTGAGAATACCTGATTAAAACTTACTCATAATTGACTTTTTTGAGCGGAGATTTGACGGAAAGATTTCGGAGAGATTTTATACCTTTGTGTGAAAAGCTGGCTGAATGAACTTTGATGTTCAAATCCGATTGCAGATGATATTTCTGATATACTTTTATGATTTTGTTTCAATAAATTTTTTGATACCTGAAGTCTTACATTTATCAAATACTGATGCGGAGTAAAATTAAAATGCTTTTTAAACTCCCGGAGCAAATGATGTTCGGAAAGGCAGGCAGTCTTTGCTAAATCAGATAGCTTTATATTTTCATTGTAACATGATTCTAAATAATCTTTAACTAAGTTTAGCCTTTTAAATAATTCCAGCTTTGTAGATTTTTTTGCAGGATGAATATTCTTTATTTCCTTCTCAAGTTTTTCCTGTGTAGATATTAGATACTCAAATAGAGAGTACATCTGCTCATTTATGTAATTCTGATTTTCTGAAATTTTTTCTAAAGCTTTTTTTATTTTATTCAAGACCAGAGATAATTTAGAATCTTTCAGGTAAAGCTTTTCCATGAAATTTATATTCTGAATTCTTCTGTTCACTGCGTCCGGAGAGTCCAGCAATGTAATTGCGGAGAGCTTGTTTGAATTTATAAATTCATCTATGAAGGAAGGATAAAAAAATATTGCAAATGAGTGCGCTGTATTATCGGAATCAATTCTGCTTTCGTATTCCTGAAACGGATTTAATAAAAGGAAATTATTTTCACTTACCCTGTATCGGCATTTATTCGTTCTGTAATGTTCATCTCCTTTGAACATTGTTTTAATGGTAAAGGTCGAACGGTGTGAAGGATAATGTACTTTTGATGCAGAAGCATCTACTATTACATTGGAAGTAAGATAGGTCTGAACATACTGCTCCATGTTGAAATTTTTTTCACTGTAGTCGGGAAAATATGAATAATATGCAAGTTTCATAAATTTGTTTACGAACTTAATTTATATATGTTTTCTAAAATAAAAAAGCCCGATAAAAATTTACCGGGCTTAAAAAATTAATTCCAAATTTGAAAAAAATTACGCTCTGTTCTCTATGCTTTCTTCAAGAACTGTTCCATAAGAAACATATGGACATGCTGCATAATGACCTTCTTTTTTTAATTCAAGAGGAGGAACTGCAAGCGCGCAATCAGCTTTTGCAATTGGGCAGCGCGTTCTGAATGAGCAGCCGCTTGGCTTGTTAATCGGGTTAGGCACATCGCCTTTTAAAATTATTCTTTCTTTTTTTACTCTGTTTGGATTTGGCAGCGGTACTGCAGAAAGCAATGCCTTGCTGTACGGATGAACAGGATTATGATAAATATCTTTTCCGTTTCCTATTTCAACAATACTTCCCAGATACATAACTGCAATACGCGAGCTGATATGTTCCACAACAGATAAATCATGTGCAACAAATAATAAGCTTAAGTCAAATTCTGCCTGAAGCTCCTGCATAAGATTAATTACCTGCGCCTGAATGGAAACATCAAGAGCGGATACAGGTTCATCTGCAACAATGATTTTAGGATTAGTCGCCAGTGAGCGCGCAATGCCTATTCTTTGTCTTTGACCGCCTGAAAACTCGTGAGGATATCTTTTTGACTGCTCGGGCTGAAGACCGACTTTCTCCATCAGCCATGCAACTTTCTCCATGCGTTCGTTCTTATTCATCTTAGTATGATAAAGCATCGGCTCTTCGATAATCTGTCCGACTGACATTCTTGAATTTAAAGATGAATACGGGTCCTGAAAAATCATCTGAATCAGTCCGCGGTAGCCTCTCATCTCACTTCTTGAAAGCTTCAGCAAGTCAACTTCGCCATTGTCAGTCTTTATCCATACTTCGCCTTCTATTTCAACATCGGGTGAAGAAAATTTCAATATGTTAATAACGGCTTTGCCGATAGTAGATTTTCCGCAGCCGGATTCGCCTACAAGTCCTAATGTTTCACCGCGCTTTAATTCAAGCGAAACTCCGTCAACAGCTTTTACCTCAGCGACTTTTTTCAGAAACAGTCCGCCGTGTATAGGGAATTTTACTTTTAAATTTTTTATCTCTAGAATATTTTCAGCTTTCATTAAATGAAATTTAAATGAAAAATTTTATTTGAGTTTTTAATACAAATGACATCTTACTTTTTGTCCCGGATTTATTTCTTTCAGTTCGGGTTCAGTTTCCCAGCAGATATCCATTACTTGTGTGCATCTTGTACAGAACTTACATCCTTTTGGTAACTCAAGAATATGCGGAATGATTCCCGGTATTGCTACAAGGTGCTCCTGCGGATTTTCTGGGTCGGGTAAAGAAGAAAGTAATCCTTTTGTATACGGATGTGCCGGCTTACCGAATAACTGATGAACCTCTGCCTCTTCCTGAATCTTTCCTCCGTACATAACAATAACGCGGTTGCATGTTTCTGCAACAACACCAAGGTTATGTGTAATGAGTAATATAGCAGCTTCTTTTCTTTCGTTCTTTAGTCTGAGCATTAGGTCAAGTATCTGTGCCTGAATTGTAACATCAAGCGCAGTGGTTGGTTCATCGGCAATTAGCAGGGAAGGGTTGCAGGCAAGCGCCATTGCAATCATAACTCTCTGCCTCATACCTCCGCTGAACTGATGCGGATAATCTTTCATTCTTTTTTCAGGGGCGGCAATACCGACAAGCTCAAGCATCTGAGCGCCTTTATTGAATGCCTGTTCCTTTGTAACTTCTTCATGCTGAAGAATTATTTCCATCAGCTGGTCGCCGATTTTCATAACGGGATTGAGAGATGTCATCGGTTCCTGAAATATCATGGCAATATCTTTTCCGCGGTATTTTTTCATATCGTCGAATGAAAGCTTCAGCAGGTCAGTTCCTTTAAACTTAATTTCTCCTCCTACAATTTTACCGGGAGGGTCAGGAATTAATCTTGATATGGAGTAAGCTGTAACGGATTTACCCGAGCCTGATTCACCTACAATGCCGAGCACTTCGCCTTCCATTATATCGAAAGAAACTCCGTCGACTGCCTTAGCAGGAACTTTGCCCTTCAGCTTTTTATCTTTTTTGTAAAGCTCATTTAAGTTTTCATCGTGAGCATAGTTTCCGGCATCGATAGCCTTATCCGTTGCTTCAACGAAGAAATACGTTCTGAGATTTTTTATTTCTACAAGTTTGTTTGCCATTTATTAAACTAATTAAGCTAAACTTTTTTTGTTAAATGTTTTAAGTTCCGTGCAGGTCTTGGTCCGGGGATTTTTCTTCCCAGCATTTCTGCTGTTTCAATCCAATCTTCTGCAATTACTTCAATGTTTTTTAAAGCTTCTTTGTAAGTCTTTCCGTCTGCCATACAGCCGGATAGTTCAGGCATTTCTGCTATATAAGCATTATCTGCATCGCTCCAAAAAATATTTATCTTATATTTTAAATCCATACATCAACTGCTAAATCTTATTTCAGTCTTGAATATACTTTCGGATCAAATGCTTCTCTTATAGCTTCACCGATAAAAGTAATTGCAAGAAGAGTTAAAAACATAGCGCCGAGCGGCGTGGCAATGAGCCACCATTTTTCAATGTTCGCCATACCCTGTGACATCAGCTGTCCCCAGCTTGGTGTGGGAGGCGGAAGACCGAACCCTAAATAATCCAATGCAACCAGCGAGAAAATATTTGCCACAACTGTGAACGGCAGATATGTAACTACCGGTGTCAAAGCGTTTGGCAGTATATGCGAGAAAATAATTTTTGTATTGCTTGCGCCCATCGATACGGCTGCTGATACATAATCACGGGCTTTTTCCCTGTAGAACTCACCGCGGATATAATAAGTCATGCTTATCCATCCGAACAGCGTAAGCACCAGCGTTAACAGGAAGAAGTTAGGATTTAATATCGAACTCAATATAATCATCACATACAAGAATGGCAGCGTTGACCATATCTCAATGAACCTCTGCCCTACAATATCTACAGTGCCGCCGAAGTAACCCAGCATAGCGCCGATAGAGATACCGATTATAAAACTGAAAATTGTTACTACAAGCGAGAAGCTGAGACCTATATTAAAGCCATAGACTGCCCGCGCAAAAACGTCACGCCCTCTGTCATCTGTTCCGAACCAGTGAAGCTTGTCCGGCGATGTAGGCGGAATTTCAGTAATTTCATCAAGCAGATTTTCATTGGGTCCGAACGGATGTACCGGCATTAATACCCAGTTGCCGTTATCAGCTTCTTTGAACTGCTCTTTAAGCTTTCTGTAATGCGCTTCACCCTGAACACCCTGCTGCTTGAACTGCTCAGCAAGATAAAATTTAAATACGGGGAAATAATAGCTGCCGTCGTATTTAACGATTAAAGCATTTCTGCCTACTAATAGCGGCAGGAAGAAAGAGAGAATGTAAAGCGATAAAATTACCAGAAAAGAATAATAACCGCGTTTAAGCGTTTTAAATTTCTTCCATCTCTTTCTGAAGAGAGAGGTAGAGATTTGTTTTTTCTTCTCAGCTTTTTTTTCTGCTTTTGTTTTCGGTGTTTCTAAATTTTCTGTATTATCCATATTGGGAAAAACAATATAAAATTATTTGAATCTGATTCTCGGATCTACGAGCGCGTAAAGAATATCGGAAATGATGTTCCCGATTAAAAGCAATAAGGTTGATATAACCAATATACCCATCACTACGGGATAATCTCTCTGCACTACTGACTTGTAGCCCAGAAGTCCCATTCCGTCGATATTAAATACTGTTTCAATTAAAAAGCTTCCTGCTAAAATAAGAGATAAGAAATGTCCGATACCTGTTGAAACAGGGATAAGTGAATTTCTCAAAGCATGTTTGAATATCACTTTGTTTTCAGAGATACCTTTAGAAAATGCAGTACGGATATAATCCTGACTTAAATTTTCTATTACAGAGTTTTTCGTAAGGATGGTAAGCGTTGCAAAACTTCCTATAAGATAACAAACAAGAGGAAGAACTGTATGATGCAGCTGGTCAGTTACTTTGCTCATAAAGGACATTGTATCCCAGTCTTCTGAACGGAATCCTCCGAGCGGGAACCAGTCTAAAAAGCTTCCTCCGCCGAACATCACAAGTAAAAATGCTCCAAGTGCAAAGCCCGGTATTGAGTATCCTATGAATACAAAAACCGAGCTCAATACATCGAACATTGAGCCGTTCTTTACCGCCTTAAATACCCCGAGGGGTATCGATATCATATACGTCAGCACAAAACTAATGAGCCCGAAGTAAATCGATATCGGAAACCTGCTTGTAATTACATCCCATACAGGCTCTGCATATACATAAGATTTTCCGAGATTGAGCTTCATAAGGTTTCCAACCCACTGAAAATATCTTTCATGTATAGGTTTATCGAAGCCGTAGAATTTTTTTATTTCCTGCATCGCAGATTCAGGAATGTTAATGCCTGAGCTTCCCGAGTTACCGCCTGTACCATCACCGTTTGCACCGCCCATCTTCAGCCTCATTATTTCCATTTCGAGGGGACCGCCTGGTACAATCTGTAAGATCAAAAACGTGATGAGTGTAATACCTATAAAGGTAGGAATGATCAATAAAAATCGTCTTAAAAAATAACTAAACATATAGTGGTATTTTTAATGGAATATAGAAAAGTCAGAGCGGCATCTTATCGATACCGCTCCGAAGTTATATTATTGTAATTTAGCTTCTAATTGTTTCTTGATATCAAGCCAGTATTTATTTTCCTTTGCACCGATTTCCATTTTAAGATTCTTATCTTTTAATGCAGCATCGTATTCAGCATATTTTTCAGGATCGAAATACCAAATTCCAGGGATTGTAAGGTAATCACCGGTCTTTGTTAACATACCCGGATTGTATCCGAATTTATTGTGGTAGGCAATTCTTTCTGCAGGATAGTACCATGTGAATGCATAACCTATATAATCGCATGCAATTTTATCGATTTGTCTCATCAGTTTAATTCTTTCTGTTCTATTGTATTCTGTATCGTATTTTTTAATTAACTCATCAATTCTTGGGTCAGCAACGCCGGGCCAGTTTGTTGTGTTATCGCCGGTAGCTGATGATGAACTTAATGAAGTCTGAGGATTCGGATATCTAAGTCCGCCCCATGCTGCTACAAGCATTGTGAAGTTTCTTTCGTTGCCAAGCTTGAAGTTTGTTGTACCGTCAACTTGTTTCAGATTTAATTTCACGCCTGCTTTTTTCAGATCTTCCTGGTAAACAGTTAAGAATTTTTCTAAAGAAGGATTACCAAACGGCAATTCAATCTCTAAAACTCTTCCGTCTTTTACTAAGTAACCGTCACCGTTCTTCTGTGTATAACCGCATTCACCTAATAATTTTACTGCTTCATCGAAGTTGTAATCAATTTTTATGTTATCAGGATTTTCATACGGTGAGTTTGCATAGTATGAATAAAGAAGATTAGCAGAATTTCTGAAAAGCTTTTCAAGTATCTTTTTTCTATCAAGCAAGTGAGCAAATGCTTTTCTCATCTTGATATTATCGAACGGCGGCTTGCGCATATTGAATGCAAAGCCTCTTGTGCCCGATGGATTTTCATTGAATACTTCTGTCTTTTGAATAAGTCCGCGTGTTACGTCATCGATTTGTAAGCCTTCTTCCCAGTTATTTGTGCGTGTAACACCTGTGAATGAAAGAACGTCGATATCGCCTTTTTTGAATTTTTCAAATTCAAGCTTCTGGTCAGAGATAACATCAAATCTTATTACGTCAAAATTATAAAGACCTACGTTTGCAGGATCTTTTTCTGCCCAGTAGTCGCTTCTTCTTTTAATAGCAATCGATTGACCTTTTTTAATATCGGCTTTATCGATTGTGTATGGTCCTGTTCCCGGTACAACTTCAAACTGGAATTTTTCAAGATACTCAGCGCCTTTTAATCCGCCAATATAGTGAGCAGGTAAGATTGCCATAGATGCGCCGAAGTAAAGGAATAATTTCCATTCAGGTTCTTTCTGCAATACAGTAGTTTTCACTATGTATTTGCTGACTGCAACAGGCTCGGAATATCTTTTATAAAGTTCGTTTGTTTCAGGTGAAAGAATACCTTCATCAACTTTCAGTTTCCATGTGGCAACAACGTCTTCAGATGTAACAGGTTTTCCGTCTGCCCATCTTGCATCAGGATTTATTCTGAATGTGAATTCTTTTTTATCGTCAGAGATTTTCCAGTGAGTAGCAAGCAATGGAATAAATTCTTCTGTTACTGCATCAAGGCTGACAAGTGGCTCGTACATATAGTCTGCAGCCATTCTGCTGAAGTAAGAGTTTTCATCTTTACCTACGTTTCTTAATGTAGCAGGGAAATCAGGCATAGACATTACAATCATTCCGCCTTTAACAGCTTTAGGATTTCCGAGTACGCTTATATTAGTATTGGTAGTCCACCCTTCTCCGGTGAAGCCTTTACCGCCCATTTCCGCAGATACGGATGGGTCTGCTCCGGGTGGAGTATCGAATTGTTTGATAGACATGGGCTTAGTGTCCATGGTCTTTTTGCTTTTCGGTTTATCATTTCCGCATGAAGATAAAATCATCGTACTAATTATCAATAATACTACCGAGGATAAGATAAGAGAGAAGTTCGTTTTGTGACGCTTTTCTGCCATATTAAATTATATTTTAATTTAAGGGTAAGAGTTAATTTTAATATATTAAACCTTTTTTAAAATATATAGGAAATATGAAGGGAGAAAGAAATTTTGTGGAAAAGAGTATAGGTATTGCAAAACTTTACTTTACCAGCATCATTTTTTTTGTTTCTTTATAATTTTCAGTCTGAAGTGTATAGAAATAAATTCCTGAAGATAAATTTGCTGCGTTAAATTCTACTGAGTATGAGCTTGCTGATTGTTTTTTATTTACAAGAGTCTGAACTTCTTTTCCCTGTAAATCAAAAACCTTTAGAGTAACAAAGCTGTTAATTGTTAATTGATAATTGATAATTGTATTTGGGTTGAACGGATTAGGATAGTTTTGATCTAATTTAAAATGCTTTGGGATTTCAGAACTGATTTGTCTAACCGAAGTTAAAAATGAAGTATCTCCTCCTACAGTTGTGTGGATGCCTGAGCTTACATTTGAATATACCCAGCCATTTCGTTTATTTATAAATTTTATAAATGAATATCCGCCAAGATGAATACTTGTATCGGGAACCTGTGCATACCAGTTATCTCCACCGTTTGTAGTACGTAAGAGTAAACCTCTGTATTGAGTATTGGGATATACTACACCGCCGCCGCTTCCCCAAATCGTATCTTTGTTTACATTAGAAAATGTATATATAAAAGCATTATTTATTATACCCCCGCTTGGCATTGTTTGAGTTACCCAGTTAAGTCCTCCGTTTGTTGTCTTCTTCATTCCAAATGCGCTGTTCTTCCAGCCTATAAGGCTATCGGAAAAATAAATGTTCATAAAGTAATCGTTCGTAACAATTTGATTCCACGATGCACCGCCATCTGTTGTTTTTTTTACGTATCTATCTGAATTACATGAAATAAATCCGATTCTTGCATTAAACATATAAATTTTTTCAGGATTACTGCTTCCAAAGCTTGCCTGACGTACCCAGTTCACTCCGCCATTTGTTGTGCGGAATACACCGCCGGTGAGGGATTCCGAATCTATTATCCAAATTGTATCCTGATTTAAAACATGCATATGTTCAGGAAATATTCCCGAAGTATTTATATTAAACCAGTTTATCCCTGCATTAGTAGTTTTCCATAAAAAATTACCGCAAGCATATCCTATGTTCAGATTAAGGAATTTTATATTATTAAATCCGCCAATAGTATTTGAAGGTCCTCTTAAAACTATATTCCAGTTATCTCCACCGTTTGTTGTTTTTAATATGTAAGATGAGTCACTTGCAACATACGGGGTTACTAAAAATCCTGTAAGACTATCAAGGAAAGTCATATCAGAAATACTCCTTCCATTTATATTCGGCAAAAACTGCTGATACCATCCGCTTGGTGGATTATGCTGAAAATTAAACGCAGCTGTGATTATGAAAATGGATAGTAGGAATGTTATTTTTTTTAGCTTTCTCATAATCTTACTTTACTAACATCATTTTTTTAGTTTCAACGGGTTTGCCGTCTATGGATAGTGAATAAAAATATATTCCGCTTGTGAGATTTTGAGCATTGAAGTTTATTTCATAACTGCCTGCATTCTTTCTTTCATTTACAAGTAAAGCAATTTCCTTTCCCTGAATATTAAATACTTTAATATTTATATAACCTGCTTTTGAAATCTGATATGCAATTGCTGTATTCGGATTGAATGGATTAGGATAGTTTTGATATAAATTATACTGCTGTGGAATTTGTGAAGTTACAGGACTTATTGCTGTAAGCGGGTCTCCGCCTACTTTTGTATGTATTCCACTTAATCCTCCATATACCCATCCTATAGATTTATTAATAAATTGTATGTAATAATATCTGTAAATATTTATTGAAGTATCAGGAACCTGATAAAGCCAGTTAGTTCCTCCGTTGGTTGTAGTGTAAATCATACCTCTTGATTGTCCGTTAGGATATTGAACATTTCCGTTGCATCCCCATATTGTATCTTTATTTAAAACAGAAAAACTCAATATTTGAGCTAAGCTTATATATCCGCCTGAAGGCAAAGTCTGTGTTACCCAGCTTAGTCCGCCGTCAGTTGTTTTCTGCATGGGACCGTAGCATTTCCAGCCGGTGGTTTCATCTATAAAATGCATATCACCGAAACCCGTCTGGTTTGTATTGAACCAGTTCACCCCGCTGTTTGTGGTTTTGTATAATACTCCTCCTGCAGTAAAACCAATGTCTTTGTTATAAAAGTAAATGTGGGTAGGATTGTTTAAGCCTAAGCTGAGCTGCTGTGTCCAATTTATTCCACCGTTGGTAGTGCGGAATACTCCGCCTGTGAGGGATTCGGAATTTGCAAACCATATTGTATCCTGATTCAAAGCATAAAAGTTTTCTACTGTTGTAGCAGGTGTATTAAGTTGTGTCCAGTTAAATCCTCCATTTGTTGTTTTATATAAATATCCTCCTCCGGCAAATCCAGTAGTTAGATTTAAAAACTTAACTTGAGTCATAGCAAAGAAATTTCTATATATTATTCGCCAGTTATCTCCTCCATTTGTAGTTTTTAAAATATAGCTTGTATCCGATGCAACATTAGCAACTGCATAGCCTGTAAGACTATCTAGGAAAGTAATGTCTGTAATTGTACGGCTTCCTATACTCGGCAGAAACTGCTGATACCATCCGCTGAGATTGCCCTGAAAATTAAATGCAAGAAATAGTAAAATTGAAGATAAGAAAAGTATGTTTTTTAGCTTTCTCATAGCTGTGAGTTGTTAGTTTGAACTTATTGCTAGTTCTTGTAAAAATAAAGGCAGATATTTTTTGTTTAACTTTCAGGTAAAGTCAGAAAAAAATATTTTTCCCTATATATACTAATAGGGAACATATCATTTTTTATAATCCTACTGCAAATTATATTTATTAGAGAAGTTAGGAGAACACCCCTCCCCGGCGGAGTTTATCCCGCACCTGATGCGGGACCGTACTCCCCTCAAGGGGAGAGTTATGTCTCTTTGAAGCCAAGAGTAAATTTTGAGAAGTTACGATTTGAAATTAACGTTGTGAAAATAGATACAAAACTCTCCCCTTGAGGGGAGTCCGACCTTCAGGTCGGGAGGGGTGTTAAAGCGAATGAAACAAAATCCGTCAAAAATTCATCAAAAAATTATTCTGAAGAATTGCCGAATTGTTTTTACAATAACAGGGAAAAGAACCTGCTGAAGACGTGACTGTGCTTCGCTCAGAAACCCGACCATTTCCCGACCAAAATGAAATTTGAAGTTAACTGCTTCCCCCTCCTTGATAAGGAGGGGGACTGAGGGGGCGGTATATATTTAATTCCCCTCCCCTGCGAAGGGGAGGGATAGGGAGGGGTTTAATTGCTAAACTATTTAAAATAAATTTGAAAGAAACCTCCCCCTGCCCCCTCCTTGGCAGGAGGGGGGAAACACTAAATGGGTTTTAAAACCCGACCAAAATCCGACTATGGAAAGAAATAAAAATTGCCTGTATTGTTTTTACAACAACGACGAAAAGAAAACCCGACCAAAACCCGACCAATTCAGAAAATTAATAATGAATAATTAATAGTGAATAATGAAATTTGGAACTTGGAATTCGAAACTCGTAATTGAAACAAGAATCCGACCAAAACCCGACTTTTACAAAAATGAAAATCTGAAATTTGAATTCTTAAATCAAGTTCAGCTTTTCCAGCATCCATGATTTATGCGGAATATAAGTTTCTTTCTCTATCATGAACTGCAATTCCGTTTTTTTGGATTTATCCGGTGAAGTCTTCAGCTTCAAAAGTTTTGCATACAGCCTTATGAATGTGGAAAAAATAGTCCGGTCAGAAGTCTTTAATAAAGGAGATTTTACAGTATGCCTGTATGTATTCACAAGGGCAAAGGCATTTTCGAAATATGAGAGCTCATAATAAATAGTAAGCAGCATGCCCTTTATTGTAAGCTCGTAAAAAATATCGGCAGGCTTAGTCTTAATTATAATCTGCATAGCCTTAGTAAAGTCGCCGCGCAGATAGTAGTTCCTTGCAAGGGCATATTCATAAAAGCTCTCTCTGTTAACGGGCGAAAGAAGCGGTTTATATTTATGGATTAGCTCTTCAGCAAGCTCAAAGTCATTAAGCCGTGATGCCATGGAAACTAGATTTGTATATATAGTATAAGTGAGATACTTGCCGCCGAAGACTTTATTTTCTATCTGATGTAGGTGTACATTCAGGCACTCGCGAAGGTAGTCGAAATTCTTGAACTCTATATACTTCTTAAATGTAAAATTGGTGAGGTAAACATATACGTTAAACTTCTCACCTGAATCCATATCTACTCCTTCTTCCATAAAAATTTTCTTTGCTTCATCGTAGGCATCGAAGTCGGAATTGAGGAACATCTTCAGCAGGTTCATGTACAGCATTATCGCAGGATATTTGGAGAAGTCATACATCTTAGCAAACTCCATTACAATTTTGATTGAGCTCAGGTCATACTCTACTTCAACTGCTGATTGCTCGTTGAGAATCAGCACATAATTTCTGAGCAGCTTTGAATAATAGAAGTAAGTCAGGTTATCATTGGCAACCTGAATTGAGCCGATATACTGATACTGGTCTTCTGATTTCCGTTGCTGAGTTTTAGTATTCTCCAGTGAGAATCTCTCATAGAAGTAGTTTTCATCGAGGAATGTCCTTTTAGATAAAATCCCTTCGCAGTTTTTCAGATAGCGCTCTTCAAATTTCGGAAGGCTTCTTTTGTATGAATCCTGCGCAAGAATAAGCGAGCTTTCAAAATCGTTCTGCCTGAAGTTTTTGAACGCAAGGTAAGATTCTGCCAGCTTCAGAATAGCAGAGAGATTTACTCTTACATTTGTATCATTGTATTTTTTGCCCGGATAGATTTTCTCATATAGATTTTCCTTGTTGAATTCATCCTTATCAAAATCGGGGTAATGCTTTTTGAGAAATTCGAAACAGAGTATTACGGGTTTATGCGTATTGAAGAACTCGGATTTAACGAAGCTTTCGAACTCAGAGAATTCTTCTTTAGTAAATGTCTTTATTAAATCAATGGTAGAAGAGTTAATCATAATATTGGGGATTGGTCTAACAATTTTCAGAATAAAATATTGAAATACAACGCAAATTTAAAGTTTTATTGAAAACTGTTAAAAAGTGATATAACAAATGCCCTTATTTTTATTTGTTTAGAAAGTGTAATAGGAGTAATTTTGAATAATTAAATCAATGAGCAATAATCAATGACACAATTAACTGTGGTAACGCAAAATGAAGTATCGATAATAGGTGAAAATCCCTTTTTCATAAACGATGCATCGGAAAAAGACACTGCCAAAAAAGATGTAATATTAAAAGAATTTCAAAGCAAGCCTTTGAATACAAAGAACCGCTCGGTGAATATAATATCTTCATCGCAGATTTAATATTCCTGCTGCCCCTCCGCAGCAGGATATTTTAAAATTAAACAAAATACCTCAATGGTAAATTTTAATTATTCCGTCTCCCTGGACGAACAAGGCAATGTAAAAAAGAAAGTCCGTCTGATAAAATATAATACAAAGATTTTAGCATTTAGCATAGTAAAACCTGAGACACAGTACTTTTTCAATAATACAGAAGAGTTTTTAGAAAGTGTAAAAGATTGTGAACCGGAGATATTCGAAGACCTTACAGGTGAAAATATATTCGATAAACCCGGCTTGAAAAACAATTTTCAAAAGAGTGCCAATACATTAACATTACGAGTCATTCCGGAAAAACGGAGCCAGATCCGGATAGACTAAGTGAGCGTGCTTATTCCGCCCGAAGCCCGGGCGGAGGGTTCGTTAAAAGAAAGATTATTTAAAAGTGTTATTCCTTGTTCCCGCTTTAAAAATAAGGAATAATTTCCTCTGCCAATCTTCTGTTATCTTCACATCTATAACTGTCCGCGATATTGCATATTCGCCAAATTGCAGCGGACAGTTTCTTTTTTTAGCAGATAAACTTACTTCTGCGAATTAATTATCACTATTGATTTTTATTCATATAATAATTAGGTTTTAGGTAATCTAATAGGTGCATTCACCGAATTTATCATATCGGATTTCCAACTGTCCGGTAAAAAAATCTTAAATTTTATCTATGAAAAAATTATTATTAATTCTGGCATTAATTCCGGTTCTGTTTTCGGATTTTGCTTACTCACAATGGGTAACGCAGCCGTCAGGTGTTGGAGCCGTTAATCTTACCGGCGCAAGTTTTATTTCTGCTACAGTTGGTGTAGCATCAGGCTCAGGCGGTACTATTATTAAAACGACTAATGGAGGTACAAATTGGAGTACGAGAACCACTCTTACAGCAAATGCATTAAACTCTGTAATATTTGCAACTGCTACAGATGTTTTTGCAGTAGGACAATTTGGTATTATTCTTAAGTCAACAAACGCAGGTGATAACTGGACAAGTCAAACTACGGGAACAGACCTTAACTGTGTTTATTTTCCATCCGGCAATATCGGCTATGCTGTAGGTGCAGCCGGTACAATTTTGAAAACTATTAACGGTGGATTAAACTGGTCAGTGCAATCAAGCGGTGTTACATCTTCACTTAGTTCTGTATTCTTTGTGTCAGATTCAATAGGTTATGTTTCAGGTGCCACCGGTAGAATTTTAAAAACCACAAACGGCGGAACAAACTGGACAACATTAACAAGTGGTGTACCTGTTACACTAAACTCAATAAATTTTGTAAATAGTACTACAGGCTGGGTTTGCGGTGCTACAGGAAATATGTTGAAAACAACCAATGGCGGTTCAAACTGGGTTGCACAGCCTTTAGGAACTGCAAATAATATGTTATCCGTAAACTTTAAAAATACAAATATAGGTTGGGCTTCAGGTCAGGGAGGAAGAATTAATTATACTTCTAACGGAGGTACAAACTGGTCAACACAAACATCGGGAACAAATGGTAACCTTAACTGTGTTTCAATGTTCAATACCGAGTTGGGCTGGATAGTTGGCGCAAATGGAGTAATTCTAAAAACAACAACTGGTGGTCTTACAGTGCCAACTGCACCAACACTTACAACTCCTGCAAATGGAGCTTCAAACGTTTCTGTAACTCCAACATTAGGTTGGAATAATGTCAGTGGAGCTAGTTCTTATAAAGTTCAGATTTCCACAATATCAAATTTTGGAGTAATTACCGACTCTGCAACAGTATTTACAAATTCATATTCGGTACCTTCAGGAAGATTACAAAGTGCTTCTGCATATTTCTGGAGAGTCAGCGCAAGCAATTCATTTGGCACAAGCGGTTACTCAACTGTGTTCAATTTTTCAACAACAGTTACTCCTCCTCCGGTACCGGTATTAGTTTCACCGGCTAATAATTCAAACGGACAAACGACTACACCAACTTTAGTATGGCAGGCGATTGCCGGAGCAACTTCTTTCCACGTACAGATATCTACTCTTTCTAACTTTGCTGTTATTACAGATTCAGGAACAGTTGCCGGTAATTTAAATCAAAGAACTGTGCCTGCAGGAAGGCTTGGAAACGGATTAACTTATTTCTGGAGAGTAAGAGCAACTAATACAAGCGGAACAGGTTCATTCAGCTCACCATGGAATTTTTCAACTTTGCCGACAGGTATAAATTTAATCAGCAGCGAAATTCCTAAAGAATTTAAACTGTTCAATAACTATCCAAATCCTTTTAATCCTACAACAAAGATCAGGTTCAATGTTCCGAAATCTGAATTTGTTACTTTAAAGGTTTATAACAGTACAGGTAAAATTATGAGTGAACTGATTAGCAGTAATTTTACTGCCGGAAGTTATGAAGTTGAATGGAAGGCATCTGATTTAGCCAGCGGAATATACTTCTATAAATTAGAGTCGGCATCATTTAGCGATACAAGAAGAATGATGTTAGTAAAATAACTTATATCTGCATATTATATTCAGTCCCGGAAATTTCCGGGGCTGAACTTTAACATTACAATTCTATAAATACTCCCACGTATTTCATTTAATTTAGGCTGTAAATAAGATATATTCCATTTGATTCACTAAACCACAATCATCGTTCATTCGATTGAATGCCCTTAATTCATTCTACCGAACGAATGAAAAAACTAATATGAAAAACCCCAAGAACTACTTAGTTGTACCCGTTCTTTTGTTATGTGCTTACTTTATCTTCAAATTTTCTACCCCGGATAATGAAGTTGTTACCAAGAATGGCTTATCTATTGCCTCCGATTCCCTCGTATATTCCAATACTGAATATCTGAAAGATGTAAGAGTTTCCACAGATGGAAATATGGCATTTGAAGTTCCACTCTCGGAAATAATGGGAAGAGAACAAAAATATGGTCCTTTAAAAACACTTAGAATTCCAAGACAAGGCGAAGAAAAAGAAGGACCTGACAGAACTAATTTACCTCAAAATCCTAAATCACCTAAGACTTCACAATATCCTCCTTCTACAGGTAAAATAAAAAACAACGAACCAAATCAGACAGATGCTCCACAAACTGTGGGCGTTAATTTCAATGGTGCAAATTTTAGCGGAACAAATGCAACAGGTTCATTTCCACCGGATGTTATGGGAGAAGTTGGACCGACACAATATATTGTTCACGTTAACGGTCGAATTGTTTCTTATTTGAAATCAACCGGAGCAGCCGACGGAGTTATTAATACTACGCCTGATAACTTTTTTGCAAGTGTAATGTCATCAAACTCAGGAACATTCACTTCTGACCCGAGGATCCGTTATGACAGAATGACTAAGAAATGGTATTTCTTGATTATAGACGTTCCCGCAGGAACAGGAGCTATTGCTAACCGCGTTTTAATAGGAGTAAGTCCTGACAGCACAATAAAAGTATCTACTGTATTCAAGTTCTTTTTCTATCAGCATACAACAACTTTTTGGGATTATCCTACTTTAGGAATAGACGTTAATGCTTTATATATCGGTGGAAATCTTTTTACTTTCGCAGGAGCTTTTTCAAATACAAGAGCTATTGTAATAAATAAAGCTTCTATCCAGGGAGCCGGACCAATGGTCTCAACTAATCTTGGTAATTTATTGCCTAGTTCATCAGGTGCGGGACCTTATACTCCTCAAGGAGTAGATAATCCTGACCCTGCAGCAACTGAGGGTTATTTTGTCGGAGTAGATAATGCTACATTCGGTACTTTAATGGTTCGCAGAGTTTCAACTCCGGGAGGCACACCAACGATTTCATCAAATCTTTCTGTAACAGTTCCTACAACTACTTCCCCATTATTGGTTCCTCACTCCGGAAATACAGGAGGAAATAATGGAAGACTTGACGCTCTTGACGACAGGCTATTCATGGCTCAGATGAGAAACGGTACATTATGGACAACACATAATGTTGGGGTAAATAGTACAGGAGTTTCAACTTCTGCAACAAGAAACGGAAGCAGATGGTATCAATTAAGTAATCTTACAACTACACCGACTTTAACACAATCAGGAACAGTATTTGATAACAGCGCAAGTGTAAATAGTTACTGGATACCGACTATAGCAGCATCAGGACAAAACCATGCTGCATTGGTATATTGTATTGCCGGCGCAAGTACGAGAATTAACATGGGAAGCGTCGGAAGACTTTCATCTGATGCCGGTGGAACAATGCAAACTCCGTTAACTATATCCGCTAATACCGGCTTTGCTTATAATCCGTCAGGTGATCCGGGTGGTTCAGGCGGAAGAAGATGGGGTGATTATTCATGTATTAGAGTTGACCCGAATGATGATATGACATTCTGGGGAATAAATCAATGGTGCAGCGGAGCTAATAATTATGGTGTGTACGTATCACAGCTTAAAGCTCCTCCGCCTGCAACTCCATCAAGCATTAGTCCTTCATCTGTTCCGATTGGTTCAAGTGTTGCTGTAACGTTAACAGGAACATCAGCAAGCGGTTCAGGATTTTTTGATCCGGGTTCAGGCTTTGCTAGCAGATTATCAGTAGCAATTGATGGCGGCGTTGTGGTAAACTCTGTAACGTACGTTAATCCTACAACAATTACTCTTAATGTAAATACAACAGGCGCAGTTTTTAATTCTACAAGATTAATAACTGTTACAAACCCTGACGGTCAAACTTCCTCAGCAACAATTTTTGCAGTATTGCCTGTTGAGCTTGCATCATTTACTTCTTCAGTTAATAAGAATGATGTTAATTTAAAATGGAGCACAGTTTCAGAAGAAAATAATTCAGGATTTGATGTTGAAAGGAAATTAACTTCTGAAAGCAGCTGGAAAAAAATCAGTTTTATACAGGGAAATGGAAATTCGAATACGCAAAAAAATTATGAATACTCAGATGTGAAATTAGAGTCAGGAAAATATAATTACAGATTAAAGCAGATTGATTACAATGGTAATTTTAAACACTATGATTTAGCATCAGAAGTACAGGTAGGAATTCCATCTAAATTTGTTTTGGCGCAGAATTATCCTAATCCGTTTAATCCATCGACAAAGATAGATTTTGATTTACCTGAAAACGCCAAAGTATCTATAAAAGTATTTGATGTATCAGGTAAAGAAGTTGCTAATATTTTGAATGATTACAGAACGGCTGGATATTACTCAAATTCGTTTAACGCAAACAGGCTTTCAAGCGGAATATATTTTTACTCAATATCTGCAGTAACCGATAATGGGAAAACATACAGCGCAGTAAAGAAAATGATGCTGGTAAAGTAATTTCTTAATAGTTTTAGTTCAAAGCAGTTCTGAGAATTACCGGAACTGCTTTTTTATTTTTTGCCGGTTTATTTCCCTTCTATTACATTTAGAATAATTCAATAATTAAGTATCTTAATCCGGATTTATCAAATCTCAATCATCGTTCATCTGAATGACAACCCCCAGCCATTCTTTTGACCTGTTAAAAATCTATATATGAGATACTTAAAATTACTTCTGACGATATCGCTTTTTTTACTGTCAACTTATCTTATACATAAGGTATTTTCTTCTGACAATGAATCTCATAAAATTAGATTATACACTGCCTCTGATTCTTTAGTCTATTCAAATACTGAATATCTTAAAGATGTAAGAATTTCCACTAATGGAAGTATTGCTTTTGAAGTTCCTTTGTCTGAAATAATGGGACGCGAACAAAAATACGGACTATTGAAATCACTGAGAATTCCAAGCAAAGAAGAAAATGAAGATGAGCCGTATAGAGAAAATCTTCCACAGAATCCGGAGTCGAAAGAAGTTTCACAATATCCTGATAACAATAAATATTCACATAATAATAAGTCTTCAGATTCACATGCACCGCAAACACTTGGCATTAACTTTAACGGAGTAAGCCTAACGGGAACAAATCCTTCCGGCTATTATCCGCCCGATGTAATGGGTGAAGTCGGACCCGCACAATATATCATACATGTGAACGGAAGAATAGTATCTTTTTCCAAATCAATAGGCGTTGTTGACGGTGCAATAAATACAACTACGGACAATTTCTTCGCAAGTATAATGACAAATTCTCCGGGTACGTATACAACTGATCCCAGAATAAGATATGACAGACTGACAAAAAAATGGTACTTAATAATGATTGATGTTCCCCAGCCTTTCGCTAATCGAGTGTTGATGGCAGTTAGCCCGGATAGCATTATCACTTCAAGTACTGTATTCAGATTTTTTTATTATCAGATGTCAGGTTTATTTCTGGATTATCCAACTTTAGGACTTGATGCAAATGCACTTTATATCGGCGGAAATCTTTATGATTTAACTACTGACGAGTTTGTAAATTCTAACGCTCTGGTTATTAAAAAGTCATCTATTCAAGGAGCTGGTCCAATGGTAATAACAGACCTTGGAGGATTGATAATAAATAACTCAGGACCATTTACTCCGCAAGGAGTTGATAATCCTGACCCCGCTGCAACAGAAGGGTATTTTATCGGAGTTGATTACGCATCATTCGGAAAACTGATGATAAGAAAGATTTATAATCCCGCTGGAAGTCCATCACTTTCTCCTAATATGCTGGTTACAGTTCCTACAACTTCAAAGCCTCTTAAAGTTCCGCACTTAGGAAATACGGGTGGGGATAACGGCAGATTAGATGCATTAGACGATAAGTTATTTATGGCTCAGATGAGGAACGGATCAATTTGGTCTGTGCATAATATTGGTGTAAACAGTTCGGGCACAACAACAAATCCAACGAGAAACGGAAGCCGATGGTATGAAGTAGGCAATATCTCTACAACACCGACTTTAACTCAATCGGGGACAGTATTTGATAACTCAGAAAATGCAGATAATTATTGGTTACCAACTATAGCTACATCGGGACAAGGACACTCTGCAATGGTTTATTGTATTGCAGGTGTAAACTCCAGAATAAATATGGGAAGCGTCGGCAGACTTTCCTCTGATGCACTTGGCACAATGCAATCACCGCTTACAATAACAAATAATACAAGCTTTGCTTATAATCCTCCAAGTGATCCCGGTGTTGCGGGCAGTAGAAGATGGGGCGATTATTCTTGTATCAGAGTTGACCCGAACGACGATATGACTTTCTGGGGAGTTCATCAATGGTGCAACGGCGAGAATAATTACGGTGTGTACGTGGCACAGCTAAAAGCTCCTCCGCCTGCAACTCCTGTATCAATAAATCCACCTAGCGTTCCGATTGGTTCCAATGTTTCAGTTACACTTACAGGCGCATCTGAAAACGGTTCAGGATTTTTTGACCCGGGTTCAGGATTTGTAAGACGTTTAAATATTAATATCGATGGAGGAGTTGTAGTAAACTCTGTTACGTATGTTAACCCTACAACAATAAATCTGAATGTAAATACAACAGGTGCAGCACAAAATTCTACAAGGCTTATAACTGTCACAAATCCGGACGGACAAACTTCTTCAGCCTCCATTTTTGCAATATCACAGGCAAGAATTCCTGAGAAATTTATGTTAGCTCAGAATTATCCTAATCCTTTTAATCCATCTACAAAAATAGATTTTGAATTGCCTGAAAATGCTAATGTTAAACTAAAAGTATTTGATATCGCAGGGAAGGAAGTTGCTGTAATATTGAATGAACATAAAGCAGCAGGATATTATTCAAACTCTTTTGACTCCAATGGTCTTTCAAGCGGGATTTATTTTTATTCAATAAATGTTATAACCGGTAACGGTAATAAATATTCAGAAGTTAAGAAAATGATACTTGTAAAGTAATATTGCGGTAATACTATTTTGTTAATTTGAATATAACTTTTTTCACTACCGGACAATTATCTGATTTGGCAGATATGAATCTCGCAATGAGATGAAGCTTTTGGAAAAAACCAGCAATGCCGAAATGGCGTTTGAGCCCCGGAACGGGGCAATATTCCGGAAGGGAAGAAAGTTTACATTAGCTTTACAATTCCTTGAATTGACAGATTGAATTATTCTGTGTAATTTTATCCATACCCAAAAGTTCATCAACAATAACCAACATCAATCCCCAGATTATGTTACAGGAAAATCCCGGTGCAGTATTATCGGCATCTATAGCTGACATTTTATATGATGAAAAAGAAGAGCTTTTGCTCGTATCATATACAAATGGAAAAGTAGAAGAGTTCTACGGAGTAATAAAAGAAATGTATGATGAATTCAGAACTTCATTTTTCCGTGAAAAATACTTTAATGATTATATAAAGAACGTTTACGACTATTACTATGTTAGAGCGTAAGAGGTATTATTCGCACTCTTTAGTGCATTTTTCCCTCCGAAAAAAATTTGTATCTTAAATTAACACATTTTAACATCATATCTTTTTTATTTATGGTTTCTAATATAGTTTTTACTGTTTAGAGATTTTGAATTTAACAGATAGTAAAAACATACTTAATGATATTTTATTTCATTCCGGAATCTTTTTGGGTTCCACTGGCATTTATACTGATAACAGGGCACTTTACCAGTATATCGTCATCACTTTATTTACACCGTTCTATTACACATAAGGGAGTTGTTTTTGCCGCTCCGGTTAGTTTCTTAATGAGAACCTGGCTTTGGCTTGCCACGGGCATGAGCACTAAAGAATGGGTTGCTTGTCATAGAAAACACCATGCTTTTCCTGATGAACCTGAAGATCCGCATTCACCTGTACAAAAAGGTTTTTGGTCAGTGCTTTTCGGTGGAGTATTCCACTATAGAAAAGCTGTTGCCGATAAAGAAATGGTTGAGAAATTCGGTAAAGGATGTCCGGATGACTGGCTCGAAAACAATGTCTATATGAAATACCGCTCATGGGGAATTTACCTTTTGATGGGTATAAATATTTTATTGTTCGGCTTTATCTGGGGACCTGTAGTATGGGTCGGACAGGTTTTATGGATGATTTTCATTGGTCACGTTGTTAATGGGTTAGGTCATGCTATCGGATACAGAAACACCGATGTTGAAGACCACTCAACAAATATAATTCCGGTCGGGATTTTAATTGCAGGCGAAGAGCTACATAATAATCACCATGCAAATCCTGCATCACCGAAGTTTTCAAGAAAATGGTTCGAGTTCGATATGGGTTGGGTTTATATAAAAACTCTCTCAATGGTCGGCCTTGCAAAAGTAAGATACTCAACAACTAAGTAATCTGACTTTATACATTAGATTTTT
>JBHEKU010000250.1:0-8729 GCA_041859205.1 Ignavibacteria bacterium
CAGGGTGATTTAAGAACAAAGCTTTCGGGCTACAGAGAATTAAATCAGAATGTTGTAAAAGTTTACGGCGACTATAAAAAAGAAAGATTAATAAAAGATGTCTGGTTCGGTGATTTTAAAGTAAATTATTTTCACAGGCCTATGTCTTCCCTCTTAAATGATATTGCGGCGACAGATTTTAAAATTACAAAAGTTTTGGAACCTCAAATGACAGAAGCTGCAAAAAAGAATTACAAATCAGATTATATCATCCAGTCTAAATACCCCATGTTTATAATTTTCGAACTAACAAAAATCTAATTCTTGATTCACATTTCAGGCACATCAGCACTCGTATTATTATGGGGCGGAAAAGAAGCATACAAAAGTAAATTAGCTCAAAAATATTTAGAGCAATTAGATTTATCTTCCGGTCATGAATTATATAATGAGTGCAGCAAAATATGGGAGCCCTATCACGAAATATTAAGAAACAGAAAATTCGGAGTTTTCAATTTTGTTGAATCAATCTTAAAAGATAATTCAGAAGCTCAGGTTATAATACTAGCTGCCGGTATTGCTCCCCTTTCATTAGATATAATAGAAAGTTTTCCTGTTACCAAAATTTTTGATATCGACATTGAGAACATGCAGATGAAAAAGAAATTATTTGAAGAAGTAAGTGATGGGAGTTTTGAGAACAAAATTGAATTTATTGAATCAGATATTACCAATAAAGATATCTTGACTGAAAGTCTAATTCAACATGGCTGGGATAAAAATAAAAAATCAATTGTAATAGCTGAAGGAATTTCTTATTACATTACAGAAGATGAATTGTGGAGTGCTTTTTCATTATTCCAAACAAAAGACAAATCAAACTTTATAATACTTGAAAGCCGTGTGCCGCAGGAAAAAGTTTGTGAAGAAAGAAGGGATATTCAGGAAAGAGTTTGGGAGTACTTAACTAATGCGTTAACGTTAAAATTTGTAACCCGCTACTTCGATGAAAAAGTCAAAGAATACGCAGAGAAGATAAATGCAGAAGTTATAGAAAAACATACAATGAAAGATATTGAGATGCTGCGTTTCGGCAGGAATGAAATATTTCCGACCTATGATTCAGGATGGATAGAAGTGCGAAAACTGAAAGTATAATTTTATTTAGTTACGAACTTCAGCCCTATAATTCCAACAACAATCAAACCTATAAAAAACAATCTCCAGAACTCACTCGATTCTTTAAAAATAATCATTCCCAATATTGCAGTCCCGACTGCGCCGATACCCGTCCATACTGCATAACCCGTTCCCACAGGTAAATCCTTCAACGCCTGAGAAAGCATAGTCATACTTATTATCAATGTAATGATAGTGAAAGTTGTCCACCAGTTATTTTTAAAACCGTCTGACTGCTTTAAACCAACTGCCCAACAGACTTCAAACAACCCGGCAATAATCAGGATAAACCAAGGATTCAATTAATAAAATTTTATTTTTGTTAACTAATTACAATTCTCTTTTAAGAGCTTCTCTTTCAATTTCCAGCTGCTTCAGTCTTCTTTCAATTTTATCAAGCTCTTCAGGCATTGAGTCAATCTCTATTCTTAATTTAGATGCAGACTCATCTATCAAATCAATCGCTTTATCAGGTAAAAATCTGTCTGCAATATATCTATCTGATAACTGCGCAGCAGCAACTATTGCTCCGTCAGTTATTCTTACTCCGTGATGTACTTCGTATTTTTCTTTCAATCCTCTTAAAATAGAAATCGTGTCTTCCACATCAGGCTCTGCAACAAATACGGGCTGAAATCTTCTTTCAAGTGCCGGGTCTTTTTCGATATACTTTCTGTATTCATCGAGTGTAGTTGCACCGATTGCTCTTAAGTCCCCTCTTGCCAGAGCAGGCTTCAGCATATTAGATGCATCCATTGAACCTTGTGCAGCGCCTGCGCCAACCATGGTGTGAAGTTCATCAATAAATAAAATAATTTTACCGTTTGATTCTGTAACTTCTTTCAAAACTGATTTCAGTCTCTCTTCGAACTGCCCTCTGTACTGCGCGCCTGCAATCAGCGCACCTAAATCCAAAGCAATAATAAGTTTGTCCTTTAAGCCGTCGGGCACGTCTCCCTGAATTATTCTGTGAGCAAGTCCTTCAGCTATAGCTGTCTTCCCTACTCCCGGTTCTCCTATGAGAACAGGATTATTTTTTGTTCTTCTTGATAGCACCTGAAGCACTCTGCGGATTTCTTCCTCTCTTCCAATGACAGGATCAAGCTTTCCTTTTTGGGCAAGCTCATTCAAATTACGTCCGTATTTTTGTAATGATTGATACGTATCCTCCGGATTTTGCCCTGTAACTCTCTGAGTTCCTCTTACATCCTTAAGCGCTTTTAGGATTTCATTTTTAGTCGCGCCATTTGAACTAAGCAATGCTGCAACAGGAGATTTTTTGTAATCAGCAAGTCCTAACAATAAGTGTTCTGTGGAAACATATTCATCTTTTAAATTCTCAGCTTCCTTTGCTGACATTTCAAGCACCTGCGTTAAATCTCTTGAGATACCCTGATTACCGAATCCGCTGCCTGTAACCTTTGGAAGTTTTTCTAGCATCTCGCCGACTTTTATCTGAATATAATCTTTATTCATTCCAAGCTTTTGGAGAATGGAAGGAACAATGTTTTCTGTATTTTGAACGAGCGCGGCAAAAAGATGCTCGGGCTCTATTAACTGGTTTGAATAGTTCGATGCAATTTCAGTCGCTGACTGAATTGCTTCCTGCGATTTTGTCGTTAACTTATTAAAATTGAATGCCATATAGAATCTCCTTATATAATTCTTAACAAACAAAAATGCTTTCACCGTGCAGGAAAATCAAGATAAAATAAAGGGAGCAAATCTTTTTTCAATTACAACTTTAGTGCAGGATAGTTAATTTGTAAGCTCTATGGTTAATATATTAGTAGTAAGGCAGAAGAATAATCAACTGGGCGATACTATATGTACGCTGCCTATGTTTTATGCTTTGAAGAAAAAATTTCCTGAATCGAGAATTACATTATTAAGAGGGCCTGTAAATTATGATTTGCAGTATCAGAAAGTAAATCCTCATCTGGATGAAGTGCTGGTTATCGACAGGCAATCGGAATGGAAAGAAAAAAAAGAATTAGTAAAAACTTTGCGAAGCAGAAATTTTGATTATGGAATCGTGCCATCTACATTGGAGCTTTCTACAACTGCGCATATTGTAAATTATTTATCAGGAGCAAAACAGAGAGTCGGATTATCATATCAGAATGACATAAAAAATCAGTTCGGGTTTTTACTGAATATAAAAAAACGATTTGACTGGGATAAAAGAAATGTAAGCCAGGCGATGAGAGCAGTAGAAATTGTTGAACAAATCGGATGCAGTATCACTCAGGAAGAAATTGATAATATCACCTTAGCTTTAGATGAGAATAATTTAAAATTTGCAGACGAATTTATAAAAAATAATTTCGATGAGAACAGGTTATTGATTGGTATTCATCCCGGCGGTAAAATGGCAAACAGATGGGCTGAGAAATATTTCGGTAAAGTTATAGAGCAGCTGGCAAATGAAACTAATGCTGAATTTTTAATTACATCAGGTGATATAGATAAAGATATAGTAGGAGAGCTTGCAAATATATTGACTGAAAGAAATATTAAATTTGCAATTGCTCAAAGTCTGGATATAAAGGATTTATCTGCGGTGATGAGGAAGTTTGATTTATATATCAGCAACGATACGGGAATTTTGCATCTTGCTTCTTTAAATAAAGTAAAAACAATCGGACTGTTTGGTCCGACGAGCAGCAATGAATGGCGGCCGATAGGGAAAGATACTGTGTGCATTCAATCCCCTACTTTAGACATAAACGGTTTAAAGCCTGAGTCAGTATTAAATGAAGCACATAAAATTTTAGGAAATAAAAATTGAAGAAAGAAGTATTATTAGCCGAGTTCAATAAATCGCATACTGAAGTATTGCACTCGCAGATATTATTCTTTCTCAAAAAAAAATATCATGTCAATTTATGGATCAATAAAGAAGCAGATTTTAAAGATGTATACAATGGTAAAGTAAAAATTATCAGAGAAGATACAAAAATCTCATCATTAAACATCGGGCTTTTATATAAGGTCGTACGATTTATACAGAGAAATAAAATAAAAAAGGTTGTTTTAAATACTGCGCATGGAATATTAATCAGGAATCTTTGCTTACTTTTAATGAACAGTAAAGTTGAAGTAATCGGAGTAATACATCAGGCGCATAAGTTGATAAAAAGCAGCACTCAGAAAATTATTTCGAAAAAAATTAAAAAATATTTTGTACTTAATGATTACGTTAAAGAATTTATCAATAACCTTCAACAAAATACTTATAGAATAAATTCGTTCTACCCGATTTTTTTCAACAATAATGAGAGTAATAATAGTAAGATTAATGATAAAATTATTATAACCGTGCCTGGCAATGTAATTCAGAACAGGAAGGATTATTTATTTTTATTAAGGAGCATAATAAAGCTTGATAAAGAACTGAAAGAAAAATTTCAATTTGTATTTTTAGGAACTGCAAGCAAAAGTGAAAGTGCAGAGGTATTCAATTTAATTAATAAAAATAAGCTTGAAGAAAGTTTTGTCAAAATTTATAAAAAGCGCGTTCCGGAAAATGAATTTATTGATGTGCTTCAAAATTCGGATTACATTATGCCGTTAATTCATCCTTCAAGTCACTCTTATAATGAATATATGACAACCGAAATTTCAGGAGCGTTTAATACTGCCTTCGCATTTAAGAAACCGTTACTAATGTATGACAGCTTTAATAAGTTTGAAGATTTTAAAAACTTTGCATTATTTTATAACGAAAAAAGTTTTGAATCTATGTTAGAAAAAATTGCAAAGCATGATTTGACTAAAGAAATTAAAAAGAATTACGAAAATTATAAAAAATTCGATTTAGATTTTCAGACTGAAAACTACATAAATTTTATTGAGAGCTGATATGACTAAAATTTCATCGGTAATAATCTGCAAGAATGAGGAAAGAAACATTGAAGCTTGTTTCAAAAGCATTCAATGGGTCGATGAAATTATTGTAGTCGATGCTGAAAGTACGGATAGGACAATAGAAATTGCAAAAAAATATACAAACAAAATTTTTGTTCGCAAATGGATAGGATTTGCAGACCAAAGGAAATTCGGACTTGAGCAGTGCAGTAGTGAATGGATTCTGCCAATGGATGCAGATGAAAGATGTACAGAAGAACTTAAGAAAGAAATTCTTGAAAAGATTAACACGTCAAATATTAAAGAAGCCGGATTTAAAATTCCACGAAAGAGTTTTTACAGAAATTACTGGATAAAATATTGCGGATGGTATCCTGGGTATCAGTTAAGATTATTCAAAAAAGAAAAGGCTTCTATTACCGATAGATTAGTTCATGAAGGATATGTAGTCGATGGTGAGGTCGGAGTTCTAAATAATGATATACTCCATTATACAATAAGTTCAATTAAAGAGTACATAGAAAAGATAAATCAATACTCTACTCTTCAGGCAATTGAAAAAAGCAAAAGAGGTCCGGTAGGATTCTGGGATGTTATACTCAGACCGCCTGCAGCTTTTTTATCTGAATATATAGGTCGAAAAGGATTTTTAGATGGTATCCCGGGAATAATAATCTGCCACTTCAATATGATTACAAACATTTTGACATATACTAAAATATGGGAGATGCAAAACTCCCCCGATAACCATGGAGATAAATGAAATTGTAATCTGCCCTAATTGTAAAAGTAGTTTGAAGTTTATTAACGGAAAATACGTATGCGACAATTGTAATTCTACCTATGAAATTGTTTCAGATATTCCTGTTTTAATCTCACATCAAAATTCAGTTTTGGATATTAAGCAGAAAAATCTTGCTGAATATTTTGATTCTAAGTATGCCAAAGACGAAGATCCCTGGGATTACGAGAGCAGCGCAGCCGAAAAGATGAAATATGATTTTGTTGTCAATCTTGTAAAAGAACTTAATCCCAATGCGAATACAGTTCTCGATGTAGCATGCAGCTTTGGTTATTTATCCAATAAGCTTTCTGGCGTAAGCAAAGAAGTAATAGGCATTGATGTATCTATTCATGCCTTAATGAAAGCAAACGAAAAGTATAAGAAGGATAATATTACTTTTATCTCAGCGGGTGCTGAAAATATTCCTTTCAAAGATAAATCATTTGATGCAGTTATACTATGCGACGGACTTAACGGCATGGACTTAACCGGAATTCACAGAGAGAATGCAGTTAAAGAAAGCCTTCGTGTTTTAAATGAGACCGGCTTTACAATTTTTACTGATTACCTGAAGCCAAATCAATTTGAGAGTTACATCGATTATTTAAAGAAAAGTGATTATGTAATAAAAGATGTATATTACCTCAATGATAGACTTTGGTATAAATTGAAATATAGCCTTAATGCACTTAAAGATAATTCAATATTGAAAAAATTCCTTTCAAGTATTGGAGTCGGTAAGACTCTTTCTAAAATCTCATCTCTATTCGGCAAAAGCGGTTCTAACCATATTTGTATAGTTGCCTCACGAAAATAGCCTCATTTCCTATCTTTATTACCTTTAATAAACTTCAGCAAAAAGTTATATTTGTAGTTACAATTTATTGAATATGCTATTAGGTGACTCCGTACAGATAAAAGAAATAAATGAGATTATAAAGCAGGTCGCGCCGACTGATGTAACTGTATTAATTACAGGTGAAAGCGGAACAGGCAAAGAAGTCGTAGCTAAGGAAATACACAAAGCCAGCAAACGAAAAGATAAGCCATACATAATTGTAAACTGCGGTGCTATTCCTGAAGGTATTATTGAAAGCGAACTCTTCGGTCATAAGAAAGGCTCTTTCACAGGAGCTATCGAAGACCGCAAGGGTTACTTCGAGACTGCCGATAAAGGTACAATTTTCCTTGATGAAATAGGCGAAATGCCGCTCGGTACACAGGTAAAATTGCTGAGAGTTTTAGAGACAGGTGAATTTTTACCCGTAGGAGGAAGCAAGTCTATTTTTGTTGATGTAAGAGTAATAGCTGCAACGAACAGAGATCTTGCGCAGGAAGTTGCTTCAAAAAATTTCAGAGAAGATTTATTCTATAGATTACGTTCGATTAATATTTTTATTCCGCCGTTAAGAGAGAGAGAATCCGATATAAAAATTTTGCTGGATTACTTTACAAAAACGTATTCAGAAAAAAACAACATACTCTTCAACGGATTTTCAGAGGACGCATGGGACTACATAAATAATTTTCCATGGCAGGGTAATGCAAGAGAGCTTAGAAATTTCAGCGAGAGCATATTAGTTCTTTACCCTAATAAAATTATAACTCTCGATGAAGTAAGAAAGCAGCTTCAGGCTTACAATATCAATGGAAACGACCAGCTTCCTATGATACTGAACGTTCCTCCGAAAAGAAATGAGAATGAATTTTTATTCCGCGCTTTATTGGAAATAAAATCCGATTTGATTGACATAAAAAACGAACTTCGTAAAAGAGAGATTGAAGAAATAAAGAGCAGCATAAACGATGACGATTTTGTGATACCAAAAGACAGAGCAATGGAGATGACTCTCGACGATGTTGAAAAACAAGTACTGGAATACCTGCTAAAAAACAATTCATGGAATATTGAAAAGGTATCATCTATTTTGAATCAGAGCCAGAGAAACATTTATAATAAAATTAAGAAGTATAAAATAGAAAAGGTTTACAATTAAAATTTATTTCAGATATATTGCATTATTTTCAGCGTTCATTTACTTATGGACTTTCTCTGCATGCGGAGTGTATGGTTTCAGACCGGCAAATCCGCCTGAAGGAATAAAAACTGTGTATGTTCCGGCATTTGAAAATACCAGCGGATTTTCAGAGGCAAACATCATCGATAATTTCACTATCCGTTTTAAAGATGAAATCACCAGAGATAATACATTTGGCTTAACTGATGAAAGCAAAGCAGACGGCTCAGTAAGATGCGTAATCACAGGAGTAAAAGATGAACCATTGGTAATCAGCGGCAACGAAACTGTAACTAAAAGAAAAATAACTGTTACGGTTGATGTAACTTTTAAGAATCTGAAAAAAGATAAAGTGATATGGACTAAATCAGTCAGTAACTTCGGCGAATATAACTCCTCCAATTCAGGATTTTCAGAGAGAGACTCCGGGCTATTAAGCGCTATCACAAAAATCTGTAATGATATAGTAATTGAATTAACCTCAAACTGGTAAACATGAGTTTAGAATCTACGATTTTAACAATCTACATAGTATCGCTTTCCATTCTTTTTATATTCGGCTCGCACGGATTCATAATGATATACCACTACTTCAAAACCTATCATAAAAGAACTGAAGACCTTAACGAAGAAGACTTTGACATAAAAGAATTTCCATTAGTAACAATTCAGATTCCGCTTTACAATGAAAAATACGTAACAAAAAGATTGATTGATGCCGTATGCCGAATGGAATACGATAAAGATAAAATGGAGATACAGGTACTTGATGACTCTACCGATGACAGCGTTGCGCTTACTGCAAAAATTGTAGAAGCAAAAAAAGCAGAAGGCTACGATATAAAACATATTCATAGAACAAACCGCCAGGGATACAAAGCCGGCGCATTAAAAGAAGG